>CANSOY010000011.1 GCA_947648765.1 uncultured Clostridium sp. | reverse complement strand
AAAGTAACATATCAAATAACAGGAACAGCAACCGAAAATGGAACAATGGATGGAAATAGTTACAATAAGGGACAAGCATTACCAGGAAATGAGATAGAAGTAGTACACAATGAAACAAAGACGATACCAGTAAGAGCAGATGGAAACTGGACAGTAACGGTACGAAACTATAACAAAGAAAATGTAGTAGTAAGTACAAATACATTAGAGGTAACAAGAGACACGGTAAATCCAACAATAAACAACATAGAAATAACAACAGCAAACACAAAAGGAGAACATGGATATTATAGCGAACCAAAAGTAACAGTACAAATGAACGGATATACAGAAGATACATCCTTGAAAAAAGCAGTGTATATAGTAACAGGAACAGCAACAACAAGTGGAAAAGTAGGAAATACAAATGTATCAACAGGAAGTGTAAATACAGGAGAAATAAACATAGGACCAAATGACACCTTTGACATAACAGCAGATGGAACATGGAATGTAACAGCGAAAGTATATGATAGGTCAGGAAGAACAACAGCACAAAGTAATACACTAACATTTGTACGAGATACAGTAGCACCTACAATAACAAGTTTTACGAACTTAAATGCAGGAATAACGAAGGTGGATACAAAGGTAGTGAATAATGATTTTGGAGTAAGTGGACAAGCAACAGGAGGAGGATATACATATTATTTAGGAACAACAAGCAAATCAGTTCAAACAGGAAATACATACCAATATACAGGACTGACAGAAAAAACAGCATATACCTTCAAAGTAATAGCAAAAGATAAAGCAGGAAATACTAGTGAAAAAACATTAGGATTAACAACAAAATCAATTATAACAGATTTTGCATATACAGGAAGTGCACAAACCTATACAGTTCCACAAACAGGAAAATATAAACTAGAAGTGTGGGGAGCACAGGGAGGAATAGGAAGGACAGAGAGCGGAAGACAAACCCCTGGAGGAAAAGGTGGCTATTCTGCTGGGGTGTTAACTTGTTCCTCTGATGTAATGTTATATTGTCTTGTTGGAGGTAAGGGTAATAATTTAGGATCTACTTCGGTATTAAGTGGCGGATTCAATGGAGGAGGTGGTCTAACACGGTTCCCGGAAATTGGGGAGGTGCGTTAGCTGGTACTGGGGGAGGTGCTACAGATTTTAGAATTTCTCCTTCTAGTTTTTATGGTAGGGCGATCGTGGCCGGCGGAGGGAATGGTGGTAGTGGATTGGATGGAGCTGCGGGGAATGGTGCGAAGAGTACCGACAGTTTTGGACTGGGAGTGAGTTCTGTCTACGGTGGAGGAGGTGGTGGCTGGTTTGGTGGTGAAGCTGATTGGAACAGGAAAAACTCTCCGAGTTGTGGTTTTGTTTACACAGTTTCCACGAAGAATGAGTATCCAAGCGGCTGCCTGCTTTCTAGTGCATTTTTATTAACGAATGCAGAAGTGATATCAGGAACAAACCAATTCCCAGCGCCTGGTGGAGGAACAGAAACAGGACATAGTGGGAATGGATATGCAAGAATAACATTAGTGGAATAATTGTATATATATCAAAAAGAACCGAGTTTTCGGTTCTTTTTTGGCTATAAAATAATACAGATAAGTCCACCACTTCCTTCGTTAATAATGCGTTCTAGTGTTTCTTGCAATTTTTCGCGTGCATCTTCTGGCATTTTATTCAATTTGCTTTGCAAGCCTTCGTTTACGAGTTCATGCAAACTTTTGCCAAAGATGTTCGAGTCCCAGATTTTCTTTGGGTCATTGGAGAAGTCCGCAAGAAGAGAGTTGACAAGGTCTTCGGATTGCTTTTCTCCTCCCACAATAGGCGATACTTCTGTTTCAATATTCGCACGAATAAGGTGGATGGATGGTGCTTGTGCTTTTAGTTTGACACCATATCTGGAGCCTTGTTTTACCATTTCTGGCTCTTCTAAAATAAGTTCGTCGATACTTGGCGTAACAATGCCATAGCCCGTGTTTTTCACTTCTTCTAATGCACTAGATATCTTGTCATAATCTCGCTTGGTTTCCGAAAGTTGCCCAATCACACGGAATAGGTCTGCTTCATCTTGGATTTCTAAATGTGAAAGTTCACTTAGAATTTGGTAGAAGAGAGGCTCCTGAATTTGAATCTGAATGTTGGTAATACCAGTATCTAAGCGAGTTTCAGTTGCAGAAAGATTGGAGATAATTTCACAACTACGAAGCCCTTCAATTCCTGTTGGAATTTGCTTTAGCAAAGTAACATCTTGGAAGGAATTTTGGATGGAAGAATATAACTTTTCTTTAATCCAGTGATTATCCTCCAAATGATTAATCCATCTTGGAAAATCGATGTTAATTTGCTCAACAGGGAATTCATACAAAATGGTATTAAAAATGGCATTGACATCTTCCATATTTAATTCAGAACAGTCGATTGGAAGAACTGGTGCATCATATTTTTCGGTTAATTTTTCGGCAAGTGCTTGGGTATAATCAGAATGAACATCTCGTGAATTAAGAACAATGACAAATGGCTTTTGCAATTCTTTTAATTCGCTTACTACACGTTCTTCTGCTTCTATGTAGTCTTCACGAGGAATATCGGTAATGCTACCGTCAGTTGTAACAAGTACACCGATGGTGGAATGCTCAGCGATTACTTTTCTAGTTCCTAATTCTGCTGCTTCGCCAAATGGGATTTCTTCCTCAAACCATGGTGTTTTTACCATACGAGGCATATCGTCTTCTAAATAGCCAATAGCATTATCTACTAAATAGCCAACACAGTCCACTAAACGAGTACGAAGTTTGATGTTATCGAATAAAGAAATTTCAACTGCCTCATTGGGAATAAATTTTGGCTCTGTTGTCATAATGGTTCTTCCAGCAGCACTTTGTGGAAGTTCGTCTTTTGCTCTTTCTCGTTTGTAACTATTTTCAATATTTGGAATAACAAGTAAGTCCATAAAGTTTTTAATAAAGGTAGACTTTCCCGTACGTACTGGACCAACAACACCAACATAGATATCTCCTTCGGTTCTTGCCTGTATATCTTGATATAATCTTGAATTTGTATTCATGAATTGAATAACCCCCTTTGAAAATGTTTGTACTACAAAACTTAATAAATGTATATGGAAAAGAGGGGAAAAGTATGACAAACAAAAGCGCAAAAATGAAAAATTTGCATAAAATAAAATGATATGATAAAATACAAAAGGTGTTTGAAACTATTGAGAAAGAAGGAAGCCTATGAAAAAAGACTTAGAAGAAGTAAAAAAACTTTTAATGGAAAATAATCAAGAACACATTGTTACGTATTTAGAAAAGTGCAAAAACCAAGAAGCACTATTAGAACAACTGAGCGAGTTTGACTTTGCACAACTAAAAGCACTTTATGAAACAACGAAAAAGCCAGTTGAAATTGAAGAAAGTCAAATTGAACCAATCAAATATGTTGACAAAAATAAGTTACCAAAAGAAGAAGTAGAAGCACTTGAAGAAGCAGGAAGAAAAGTAATCCGTGATGGAGATTATGCTGTGGTAACCATGGCAGGTGGGCAAGGAACAAGACTTGGACACAAAGGTCCAAAAGGAACATTTTTAGTGGATGTTGAACCAGAACCAAAATACATATTTCAAATTTTAGCAGAAAGTTTAATTCGCCAAAACAAGGCATATGGGATTACCATTCCTTGGTATATTATGACCAGTGAAGAGAATAACGAAGAAACGATTACATTTTTAGAGAAACATGCATATTTTGGCTATCCTAAAGAAAGTGTAACATTTTTCAAACAAGGGAAATTACCAATTATGAACCTTGATGGAAAACTACTCATCAACAAAGATGGGCTTATTCGTGAGGCTTCGGACGGAAATGGAAGTATCTATCCATCCCTTGCAAAATCTGGCATGCTAGACAAAATGAAACAACAAAATGTGAAATGGGTATTTATTGGAGTTGTGGATAACATCCTATTAAATATGGTAGATCCACTTTTAATTGGACTTTGCCAAAAAGATAAAAACCAAATTGCATCTCGTACCGTAACCAAAATTAACCCACAAGAGCGTGTTGGCGTATTCTGTAAAAAGAAAGGCCATCCAGCCGTAATTGAATATACAGAAATTCCAGAAGAAATGGCAGAAGAAGTGGATGAAGAGGGCGAACTTTTTTATGGAGAAGCCCATATTGCTTGTACGCTATACAGTATGGAGGCCTTAGAAAAAGCAAGTAAAATCCAATCTCAATACCATATTGCTGTGAAAAAAATGTCTTACTTAGATGAAGCAGGCAACTGGATTGAGCCAGAAAAACCAAATGCGTATAAATTTGAGTCCTTTATTTTTGATGTCTTTGAAGCATTTGACGACATTTCAATTTTAAGAAGTAAACGAGAAGAAAACTTTGCACCGATTAAAAATAGAGAGGGAAATGATAGCCCAGAAACAGCACGTAAACTATATAACCAATTCTATGGAAACAAATAAATAAAGAAAGGGAGGAACGAGAATGGAGAATATTTCCGCTATTGTTATGGCTGCTGGAAAAGACAGCAGAATGAAATCCAAAAAATCGAAATTTGCACAAATGCTTTATGGAAAACCAGTGATTCAAAGAACGATTGAGGCAATCCAAAAGGCAGGTGTGTCAGATATTTATGTGGTAGTAGGAGAAGACCAAGAAGAAATCCAAGGTATTTTACACGACGATGTTAAATACATCTACCAAGAAAAATGCTTAGGGTCTGGTCATGCGATTATGCAGTCTGCTGACTACCTCAAGAAAATGCAAGGAAAAGTAGTCATTATCAATGGAAATAAGCCATTAGTACGTCCACAAACTATTGAAGATTTAGTCAAAGAAGCCGTCTCCGAAGGAAATTCAGCAACCGTTCTAACGGGTATGATTGAAAATCCTTATGGCTATGGAAGAGTTATCCGTAAAGGAAGTACTTTAACAGAAGTTGTAGAAGAGCAAGATGCAAGCGAAGAACAACGCAAAATTCACGAAGTAAACGCAGGGGTATATTGCTTTGATGTAAAAGCCTTAAGCGATATTATCTGCAAATTGACAGCCAATAGCATGGGGCTTTATTGGCTAACCGATGTGATTAAAATGATGGCAACTGAAGGCAAGAAGATTGCTACTTTGGTCGTAGAAGATAAAAGCGAAATCCTAAGCGCGAATACAAAAGCACAATTAGAAGTTCTTGCCCGCATTCTACGTATGCGTATCAATCAACAACATTTAGAAAATGGGGTTACGATTGAAGATTCCCAAACAACATATATTTATGATGATGTTGAAATTGGTGTTGATACTGTAATTCACCCAAATACCACGATTAAATCTGGTGTTGTTATTGGAGAAGATTGCGACATTGGACCAAATGCATACATTCGTGAAGGCTGTAAGTTAGCTAACAAAGTAAAAGTAGGAAGTTTTGTTGAAATCAAAAAAGCCGTTATTGCAGAAGGTTCAAAAGTACCACACTTGTCCTATATGGGAGATTGTGAAATTGGAACCAAGTGTAACATTGGATGTGGAACCATTACCTGTAACTATGATGGAAAGAATAAATTTAAGACCAAAATTGGCGATCATTGCTTTATTGGTTCAAATACAAATTTAGTTGCGCCTGTAACACTCGGAGATGAAAGTTTTGTTGCAGCAGGTTCTACCATTACACAAGACATTCCAGCACATGGCTTTGGAATTGCAAGAGAAAGACAAACCGTTAAAGAAAATTGGAAAAAGAAAGAGCAAAAATAGGAGAAAAAATATGAATAAAAAAGTTGCATTTTACACCTTGCGGATGCAAAGTTAATCAGTATGAAACCAATGCTATGATGCAACAATTTGCCACAAAAGGTTATGAAATTGTCGATTTTGAAGAAAAAGCAGATGTATATATCATTAACACTTGTACGGTAACGAATATTGCAGACCGTAAATCGAGACAAATGTTAAGACGTGTAAAGCAGCTAAATCCACAAGCGATTTTGGCTGCTTGTGGTTGTTATGCCCAAGTGGCAAAAGAAGAATTGAAAAGAATTCCAGAAATTGACTTGATTTTGGGAACCAACGAGAAAAATCAGATTGTGGAATTAGTCGAGAAAAACAGAAAAGTATGTGAAATATCTGATGTCATGCACCAAGTAGAATTTTTGGATTTTGGGACTACCACCTATACCGAAAAAACGAGAGCGGTTATCAAAGTACAAGATGGGTGTGACCGTTTTTGCAGTTATTGCATTATCCCGTATGCACGTGGACGAGTGAGAAGTAGAAAGCCAGAAGCAGTTTTAGCAGAAATTCGCCAAATTGCCGAAAAAGGCGTGAAAGAAGTTGTGATTACAGGTATTCATGTAGCGTCTTATGGGAAGGATCTGGATAAGCCAGATGGACTTATCTCACTGCTCGAAGCAATTCAAAAAATCGACGGAATTGAGCGAATTCGACTTGGTTCCTTAGAGCCAACGCTAATCACAGAGGCGTTTGTGAAACGTTTGCAAAAACTAGATAAAATTTGCGACCAGTTTCATTTATCCTTGCAAAGTGGGTGTGATGAAACATTAGCCAGAATGAACCGAAAATATACCACAAAAGAGTTCATGGAAGGTACGGAACGCTTGAAAAAAGCATTTCCAGAGGTTAGTCTAACAACAGATATTATTGTAGGATTTCCAGGGGAAACAGATGAGGAATTTGCCAAAACAAAGGAGTTCTTACGAAAAATCGATTTTTACCGTATGCATATTTTCAAGTATTCCAAACGAAAAGGAACCAAAGCAGCGAGTATGCCAAACCAAGTAGCACCAGAAAAGCAAGAAGAAAGAAGCAAAATTTTGCGAGATTTATCAAGGGAAAATGAGAAGAAACACCAAGAGAAGTACTTGCAAAAAGAATTAGAGGTACTTTGGGAAGAAAAAGAAGAGGAATATTGGAAAGGACATACCAAAAATTATATCCTGGTAAAAATGAAATCGGACGAAAATCTAACCAATCAGATTACCAAGACCAAAATTAGAAAAAATGAAATCGATTATTTAATCGGAGAGTAAAAGAAAAAAGATTACAACAAAGTAGCTGTAATCTTTTTTGTGTTATTTGATGATTTTAATTCCACCGATTAATGGAACAGCTTTTTCTTCATCTTTGCATGCTGCGATAAATCCGATAAACCAGCAAACAACCATGAAGATAGACCAAATCCATCCAATGAATGGTACTACACTAAGTAGTGAGAATAGGAAAATGACTAATGCTTGGTTTAAGTGGAATTTTGCGCCTTCTTTATCTCCAGCACAGAATGCGATAATTAATCCAATCCAGCTAAGATATGCAACAATTCCAGTTACTTTCTTATCCATATCAAGATCCCCTTTCCT
Organism: uncultured Clostridium sp.; assembly: GCA_947648765.1. GTDB lineage: Bacteria > Bacillota > Clostridia > TANB77 > CAG-508 > CALYAK01. The sequence continues at coordinate 27,431 of CANSOY010000011.1, read as the reverse complement.
TAAAATAGTTTGATATTAAAATCAATTTAAGAATAGCATAAAACGACATTTTTTGCAAGACATTTTTAGCGGGAAGAAAAAATTATTCTTCCTTTTCATGGCTATATTTTAGTTTTGTTGCCATTCCACCGCGAATGTGCCTTTCTGCTTTATTCTCATTTAAGATAATACGAACCTCATGAGCGAGTGCGGGATTGATTTTCAAAAGCCTTTCGCTAACATCTTTATGCACAGTACTTTTACTAATTCCAAACTTTCGTGCAGCTCCTCTTACCGTATCTTTTGAATCTATAATATAATGTGCTAAATTGATGGCACGCTCTTCGATTGATATATTCTTCATTAAGACAACCCCCATTAAGAATAGTTTTGTTTAATCCTATTCGGTAGGTGGTTGTCTTATGAAAAAATCTATGAAATATTTTTGAGAAAAGTGGATAAAAGAATGGAATAAAAAAATGAGAAATGATAGAATAAAAATAGAAAAGACTAGAATAAAAATAGAAAAGAAGGAGGAGAAAAAATGGATTTAGCCAAATTTAACGTAGCCCCATTTTATACATTAGATAAAGAATGGGCTCTCTTAACAGCGGGAAGCAAAGAAAAATTTAATAGTATGACAATTAGTTGGGGTGGCATGGGAACGATGTGGGGAAAGCCAGTCGTTACCGTGTATGTAAAGCCAATTCGTTATACCTATGAATTCATGGAACAAAACGAATATTTTACGGTCAGTTTTTATGAGGAAGCTTATCGTAAAGATTTAGGATTAATGGGAAGTAAGTCTGGTAGAAATATGGATAAGGTAGCTCAAACAAGTTTAACTCCAGACTTTTTGGAAGAGGGAATTTCCTATAAGGAAGCCAAACTAACATTAGTATGTAGAAAAGTATACTACCAAGATCTAGAGATGAGCCATATTCAAAACATCCCACAAAACGAATTAGACCACTACTACAAAACAGAGCCAATTCACCGTATGTATCTAGGAGAAGTGGTAGACATTATTGATTAACAAAGAGAATAACAAAAAAGACACTTGAAAAAGTGTCTTTTTGCATCTTATTGTTGATTTCTTCTTGCTTCTTTTCTTGCTTTTCTGCAAGCTGGACATCTTTGTGGTTCGTTATCGAATCCTTTTTCAGCATAAAATGCTTGTTCACCTTCTGTGAAAACGAATTCTGCACCACAGTCTTTGCATACTAATGTTTTATCTGCCATGATAGAATGTTCCTCCTTTATTATATTTTGATATTTAATATCTTTTGACCCATTGACCCAATATTATGAAAAGGAGAAATAGTCTACTTAATAATTAAATTCAATTTGGTCGAAACCAATACGTACTATATCACAAAAGTTTCAAAAAAACAAGCGAAAAATGCAAAATTCAAAAAAAGACAAGAAAAACCAGATTTTGTTCACAAACTAGACATAAAGAACCAATATAATATATAATACATTTGAAAGAAAAATGGAGGAAGCAAATGAACGATATTACAATTTTAGTAGTCGATGATGAATCAAGAATGCGAAAAATAATCCGAGACTTTTTAGTAAAGAGTGGATATAACATTATGGAAGCAGGAGATGGAGAAGAAGCATTACAACTATTTGAAAAAAATGAGAATAAAATTCAGTTAATCTTACTCGATGTTATGATGCCAAAATTAGATGGCTGGTCTGTACTTCGCCAAATTCGTCAAAAGTCAAAAGTACCAATTATTATGCTGACGGCAAGAGGAGAAGAACAAGACGAATTATTTGGCTTTGAACTAGGCGTAGACGAATACATTGCCAAACCATTTAGCCCAAAGATATTAGTTGCCCGTGTGGAAGCCATTTTGCGTAGAACACAAGGCGCACAAGAGCAAGTAAAATCCTATGGTGGAATTGAGATTGATACCGAAGGAAGAACAGTAAAAGTAGATGGCAAAGAGATTGAACTAAGTCTAAGAGAATATGAATTGTTGAAATACTTAGTGGACAATGAAAAAATTGCATTATCCCGCGATAAAATCCTAAATAATGTTTGGAATTATGACTATTACGGTGACTCTCGTACCATTGATAGTCATATCAAGAAAATCCGCCACAAACTTGGAAAAAAAGGAAAATACATCGAAACCATTCGTGGGATTGGGTATAAATTTGAAATCAAAAAATAAAAGAAGGAAAGAAACATGAAAGAAGAGAATATCGGAAAGTTCCATTCCGTTCGTACTAAACTATTTGCAACGATTGTTATGGTATTTATGTGCATTTTAATTGTGGTTGTATTAATGAATTCCGTTATCTTAAAAACATTTTATACCATCTCTAAAGTGCAAACGATTAAGCGCGTATATTTCCAACTAAATCAGTATTATCAAGGGAAAGAGGATGACGGGAAAATACTCAACTTAGAAGAGGAATTAGAAAAAGTGGCAACACGAAACGAGTTTGATATCATCATCAAGACAGATACTAATCTGGTGAGTTATACCACCGATAAAAATTTTCTCAATGCAGCCCGTAAAATCGAAGTAATCCAGTCCTATATGAAAGCAGATCGAGAAGACAATGAGATTTTGTACAAAGCCAAAAATGTAACTATTCAGATTGCAAAAGACGAAAAAACAGAATTGAATTATCTACTTTTAACAGGCATATTAGATAATGATTATCAGTTATATATTCGTATGCCGATTGCTTCCATTGACGAAAGTGTCCGCATTTCCAATAACTTGCTAGTTGCCATTGGAATTATTACTGTTATCATATCTGCATTCTTAGCCTCATACATATCGCGCAAGTTTACTAATCCAATCCTAGAGTTGGATGATATTGCCAAAAATGTAGCCAATTTAGACTTTAGCAAAAAATATCGTATTTCAGATACCGAGGATGAAATTAATCGTCTAGGAAAAAGTATCAATACGATGTCAGATAAGTTAGAAACGACGATTAACCAGTTAAGAAGAAACAATAGTCAATTGGAAAAAGATATTCAAGAAAAAAGCAAAATTGATGAAATGAGACAACAATTTATTTCGGATGTATCTCATGAATTAAAAACGCCAATTGCTTTAATTCAAGGTTATGCGGAAGGACTAAAGGAAAATGTTAACACAGATGAAGAGTCTAGACAATTTTATGTGGATGTTATCTTAGACGAAACGAATAAAATGGATGTGTTAGTAAAACAATTATTGGAACTTATGAAATTGGAAAACGAAAAACGCGAGTTTTCAGATAAAGAGTTTAACTTAGCAGAGTTAATCGAAGAAACCATACGAAAAAGTCAGGTAATCTTACAAGAGCAAGAAATCCAAGTGAAATTTGATCCAACGAAAGACCGTATGGTATATGCAGACAGTTTCTATGTCGAGCAAGTATTCAATAACTATTTTACCAATGCCATCAAAAATTGTGAGAAAAGCGATGGCGAAAAATACATTGAAATTTCTTTCAAAGAGAAAAAAGGAAAATTGCGAGTGTTTGTTTTTAATACCGGAAAAAACATTGCAGAAGACGACTTAGACCGCATCTGGCGCCGTTTCTATAAAGCAGATACCTCGCGTAATCGAGAAAATGGAGGAAGCGGAATTGGACTTTCTTTAGTAAAAGCTATTATGGAGAACTATGGAAATGCTTATGGTGTCGAAAATCAATACAATGGCGTTGAATTCTTTTTTGATATCAATACCAAACCAAAAAAGAAAAAAGACTAATTTACCAAACCTTCAAAAAGTGTTCACACAAAAAGCAAAAAGGAGCGATAAAATAAGAAACAAGAAGGGAGGAGATAGATGGTCAAATAACTAAAAAAAGAAAAGCAAAATGTAAAAACCCCATAAAAGTGTTATATAAATAAGAATTACCCAAAGACTTTAGGCTGAAAGGCTTAAAGTCTTTTTTTTGTGGGTGAAAATGTCGAAAAAGCAAGAAACAAGGCGAACGAAAATGCTTTACACAAGCCAAAAAAGGGTGTATAGTAAAAACATAAATTGTAAGAAAAAGGAAAAATAAAACGGAAAAGAGGTGAAATATTTTTTGAAAAAACACCAGAAAAACCATTTTTGGATTTTCTTATGGTGGTTATTTCTAAGTGTCTTTGCGATTATCTTAATCGAAAACCAAACGAAGTTTACACTGCAAAAGCAAAATGAAAATTATCTTCAAAATGAATTTTTTTCTCAAACAGGAACCATCCAAACCATTTCTAATCAGACAGAAGAAAGTGAATGGAACCTAAGTATTCCCAAAATTCAAGTAGACCAAAAAATTTTAGAAGGAACTAGTCAAGAAGTGTTAAAGGAAGCCATTGGGCACTTTTCCGAAACAACTTCTTGGGAAGGCAATGTTGGACTCGCAGCCCATAACCGAAACGGAGGAAAGGCAGGTTTTTTTGGCGACCTTTTCAAACTCGAAACAGGAGATGAAATCATTTATACCAAAAATGGACAAAGTAGGACATATCAAGTTGTTCGCAATGATATCATTGCAGAAACAGACTGGAGTTCACTCGAAACGACCACAGAAAATCAAATTACACTAATCACGTGTGAAGCAGGTATGCGAGAATACCGTAGATGTGTTCAAGCATACGAAAAGGAGGAAATCAAATGAAAAATAAATTACAAAAAGGAATGGCAATATTTCTTGCTATTGTACTATTGCAAATGGTAATCATAGCACCAGTAAAAGCCTATGAAATCGGAGAATATGCATCATTAAGCAATTATGGCTATCAGGCTTGTATGAGCCAAAATGGAAATTACATCGAAATCGAACAAATGATGTATGCTAGTGGGGAAAAGAATTTTCCAAGTTATTATTACGCTTATCCAAAAGCAACTACTTACCAAAATCGAAAAACCATCCGAAAGGGAGAACTTGCTGACGATTATCTTCGTAGCATTATTTTAGCAGGATATCCCTATCATAGTTACCAAGAACTTGGATGTTATAGTGAATATCCAGCGTATTTAGCAACACAATTATGTATTTTAGAATACACGCAAGGAGAAGTATTAAGCAACTACCAGGCTTGTGATAGCAATGGCTATCAAGTAGAAAATGCGATACAAAAAATCAAAGAAAATATGGCAAATCAAATCCAACCAGGGCAAAAGCCAGTCTTTACAGTCGTGGCAGATACGGACTGGGAGGATTATCCATATGACCCAAACTATATCGTAAAAACAGTACACCTTGCGTGTGATGGATATTATCCTGAAACATTTAATATACAAGCAGAAGATAGCCGTGTAGAAATTCTAAATGAGAATAACTATTCAAATAATCAAGTTTATTCAAACCAAACTTGGAAAATTCGCTTGCCGAAAACCGTTGAAGAAACGGGGATAGAGCTATCCTTGGAAATTAGCATAGACCATTATACAGACGCTATGTGGCTTGCTTCTTCGACGGAAAATGGAGAAATGTTTATCCTTACCCAAGACCGAGAAGAAACCATAAAAGAAACGCATACGGAAACGATTGTAAAACCAGAAGAACCCGCTCCAGAAAATCCAGGAACAGAAGATAATTCTGGAGAAGAGAAGAAAGACCCACCAGAGGATAATGTGCCAGACGAACCTCAGAAACCAGAGGAAAAGCCACAAGATAAAGAAGAAAATGCAACAACGAATAACGAAAATACCAATCAAAATGAGAACAATAACCAAAATAAACAACAAGTTAATCTTACCTTTCAACCAAGTATTCCAATTCAAAATGAGATCAAACAAGAAATGAACTTGCAAGTATCGGTAAATCCATCCATATTCTTCAAGGGAATAGAACCAAAAGAAGAGGAGGAAAAAACAGTAGAAAGTAAACCAGAACAAACGACTTTGGTAGTTCAACCCAAAATGAAAACAAGTGCGAATAAACAAGTCATTACGGCAAGCAAGATTAACACGAAGAAACTGCCAAGAACTGGCTATTGATATTGACACATTTTTACAAAGTCGGTATAATAAACTAGTAGAAAAATGCGAATACAAAAGAGAGGAAGAGAAACATGGAGCGAAAGAAAATCGTGATAGGAAGTGTTGGAATTGCAGTCCTATTCATTTTAGGAATACTAATTGGAATCGGGATATTTCATACCAGGTATCAATATGAAATTGAAGAGGTAACCGAATATTCGTATCATTTGCTCTATGTAGATGGTCAATATGGTGTGCTAGATAAAGCGGGCAATATCTTAATCGAACCAGAATACAATATGATACAAATCCCAAATCCAAGCAAATCTATCTTTATCTGTATGAAAGACTATCAGGCAGAAAACAATGGCTATCAAGTCAGTGTCAGAAATGAAAAAAATGAGCCAATTTTGACAGAGTTTGATGGGATAGAACCAATTCCTTTGCGAGAAGAAAGTGCAGAAATTCCGTATGAGAAAAGTGTGCTTAAGTATCGAAAAGGAGATTTATATGGGCTTATTGATTATACTGGAAAAATCCAAGTAGAGGCAGAATATGAAGATATTCAAGGAATGCCATATAAAGAAGGAATTTTGAAAGTAAAAAAGGACAATCAGTATGGTGTTATGAATATCAAGGGTGTGATGTTAATCCCAACAAAATACGATGCTGTAAATTTTGATGAGTTTTATGAAAAAGAAACACAATATCAAAAAGCAGGATATATTGTTACCAAAATGGAAAATGGGAAGCCTTTGTATGGCTATCATAATGCAAAAGGGAAAAAAGTATTAGACGCGAAATTTGAAGAAATCAAGCGAATCACAGAAATAGACAACTGTATTTTGATGGTATGGAAAGATGGAAAAATGGGCATCTACCAAAACAAGAAAAAAATTGCAGATACAATCTATGACGAAATTACTTATGACGAAGGAAACGGTTTCTACTTAGTGGAAAAAGACCATAAATTTGGTGTTCTCAATCAGAAAGGAAAAGCAATTATTCCAGTAGAACAAGAAAGTTTAACTTTAGCAGGAGAAGAATTTTTTGCACAAAAAGGAGAAGAAACCACTAGATATAATCAAAAAGGGCAAAAAGTAGAAGATACGAATACGATTGCAAGGTGGAAAACCGGAAATGACCAATACAAAATTGTTATGAATGCAGACGAGAAATACGGAATTCAAAATGAAAAAGGTGAAACTTTGGTAAAAAATCGCTATACCAATTTAGAATACCTAGAAGTGGAATACTTTATTGCAAGTAATGAAAATGGAAAAACAGGCGTAATTAACGCAGAAGGAAAATCGGTTATTGAATTCCAATACAATTCCATTCGCAAACTAGAAAATAGCAATCTAATCAAGGCTACCAAAGATTTAGAACAACAATATGATTTATATAATTCAGAAATGAAATTAGTAGCCACCTTCCAAGGAGAAGAGTTAATTGTAGAAGAGGTAAAAGACTATCTTCGCATTTATACGAAAGTAACAGAGGTAAGTTATTACACAAAAAATGGGAAGCAAGTCGAGGCAAAACAAGTCTATCCAAACGCAAAGTTAATCGCCAAAGAACAAGATGGAAAATGGGGTTATGTAGATTTAACGGGAAATGTCGTGGTAGACTATCAATATGACCAAGTAACACAAATGAATGAATATGGCTTTGCAGGTGTAAAACAAGACGACAAATGGGGTGCCATTGGGGAAGATGGAACTCTTGTACAAGAACCATGTTATACCATTGATGAAGATTTTCCAGAATTTTTAGGAAAATATTATCGAGTTTTATCCTTATCCCAACCATATTACACCGATTATATCGAAGAAACAGAATAAAAAAGAATAGGAAGTACGAAGATGGGGAATTTATTTGGAATAGAAGAAAAAGTATGGAAGCTAGCAAAGGAAGTAGAGGAACAAGTAAAAGAGCAATTTCAGGAAGTAGACGAAGTTTGTCAATACAATTCAATGCGTGTTTTACAAGCATTTCAAAAATATCGTGTATCGGATATGCACTTTAATCAAACAACTGGCTATGGTTATGGCGATGTGGGAAGAGATGTTATTGAAAAAATTTATGCAGACATTTTCCAAACAGAAGATGCCCTTGTACGTGGACAATTTATTTCTGGAACGCATGCTTTAACCGTTACACTATTTGCTCTATTACGTCCAAACGATACGATGTTAAGCATTTGTGGAAAACCATATGATACACTCGACGAAGTAATTGGAATTGCACCAAATGCAAGTTCTCTTGCTTCTTTTGGAATAAAATATGACCAAATTGATTTAGTCGATCATGATTTTAATTATGAGCAAATTGCCAAAACATTGCAAGAAAAGAAAATTAAATTAATTGAAATTCAACGCTCAAGAGGATATGCAACGAGAAAAAGTATTACCTTAGATAAAATGAAAAAGGTAATTGAGGTGGTTAAGAAAACAGATCCAGAAGTCATTGTTATGGTAGATAACTGTTATGGAGAATTTGTGGAAAAACAAGAGCCAACTCATTTTGGAGCAGACATTGTAGTCGGTTCTTTGATTAAAAACCTAGGAGGCGGCATTTCTCCAAATGGAGCCTATGTGGCAGGAAAAAAAGATTTAGTGGATTTAGTAGCAGAAAGACTTACTTCACCAGGACAAGGAAAAGAAGTAGGACCAACACTTGGTATGAATAAACTCATTTTACAAGGATTGTATCTAGCACCATCTGTTGTGGCAAGTAGTTTGAAAACCGCTATTTTTTCCAGTAAACTACTCGAAAATTTAGGTTATACCGTAGAGCCTAGATTTGATGAAAAGCGAAGCGATATTGTGCAAACGATTACGTTTCAAGACCCACAAAAACTCATCCGCTATTGCCGAGGAATTCAAATGGGTTCTGCCGTTGACTCAGACTCTGTGCCAGAGCCATGGGATATGCCAGGGTATACAGACCAAGTCATTATGGCGGCAGGAGCCTTTACCCAAGGTTCCTCGATTGAGTTATCCTGTGATGGACCAATTCGTGCTCCATATATTGCATTTATGCAAGGTGGATTAACCTATCCTTATGGAAAATTAGGAGTTATGAAGGCAGTATCAAATTTGATGAAAGAATAGGAAAAAAGGATGAAAATAATTGTAATTGGTGGCGGACCAGCAGGAATGATGGCCGCCATTACCGCAGCAGAGAATGGAAACCATGTTATATTGCTAGAAAAAAAGGAAAGACTAGGACGCAAACTACTCATTACGGGAAAGGGAAGATGTAATATTACCAGTAATCTTCCAATGGAAGAATTTATTCCAAACATTCCGGGAAATGGGAAGTTTCTTTATCGTGCCTTTCAAAACTATACTAACCAAGATCTATTAGAGTTTCTAAAAAAGGCAGGTGTAGCAACAAAAGTAGAACGAGGCAATCGTGTATTTCCTGTTTCAGACCGTTCCATCGATGTACTAGAAGCTTTTACGAAAAAGCTAAAAGAATTAAATGTAAAAGTGGAAACGAAAACAGAAGTGAAAGAAATTTTAGTGGAGCAGGAAAGGGCTGTAGGTGTTCGCTATTACAACACAGAAACAAACCAAGAGTTTTGTTGCAAAGCAGATAAAATCATTCTAGCAACTGGCGGAAAAAGTTATCCAGATACTGGCTCAACTGGAGATGGCTATCGTATGGCAGAAGCATTAGGACATCATATTATCCCACCCAAACCATCGCTCGTCCCAATGCTTGCAAACACCAAAGAGGGACAAGAAGATGAGAAAATAAAGGCAAGCAGATATAGAAATTCACTTGTGTTATGCCAAGCCATGCAAGGTCTAAATTTAAGAAATGTACAAATTCAAATCAAGGATTTCGAAAAAAAGAAAACCATTTATGAAGATTTTGGAGAAATGCTTTTTGCACATTTTGGCGTATCTGGACCAACCATTTTAAGTGGTTCGTCGTATATCCGAAGATATCCACAAATTGAGGAAAAATTAGCTCAAGGTAAAATTAGATTAGAAATTGACTTGAAACCTGCACTAACCGAAGAACAATTAGATGCAAGAATTCAAAGAGATTTTGCAAACTTGCCAAAAAAACAGTTCCATAATAGTCTAGACGAATTGCTACCACGTAAGTTGATTGAACCAGTGATTGCATTAAGTGGAATAATGCCAGAAAAAAAGGTATGTGAGATTTCCAAAAAAGAGAGAATGAATTTAGTACAAACGTGCAAGAAATTCCCAATTTTGTTATCCTGTTTCGGAAACATACAAGATGCCATTATTACAGCAGGTGGAGTAGATGTCAAAGAAATCAATCCAAAGACAATGGAGTCGAAACAGATTTCAGGGCTATATTTTGCAGGAGAAATTATGGATGTGGACGCCTATACAGGAGGCTTCAATTTGCAAATTGCCTACTCAACAGGAGTAACTGCTGGAAAGAACAAAGAAGAGGAGGACTTGGAATGTACCAAACAATAGCAGATTTTGTAGAAGCGGAAATTGTGGAAAAAAAGTCCAAATTTATTGCTCATTTGTGCTATGTTAATTCCGAAGAAATGGCAGAACAGGAATACCAAAAAAATTGTAAAAAGTATCATGATGCAAGACATAATTGTTATGCGTATCGTATTCAAAAAGAGGACGAGGTATGTGCAAAATCCAGTGATGATGGAGAACCGAGTGGAACAGCTGGTGCACCGATGTTAAATTTATTGGTACAGAATAACCTATCCAATGTACTTTTGGTTGTAACCAGATATTTTGGTGGTATTTTATTAGGAACTGGGGGACTGGTACGAGCCTATACTGAGGCTAGTAAGCAAGTATTGGAACAAGCAGAATTGGTAACAGAAGAAAAAGGAATAATAGCAGAAATTGAAGTAAGTTACCCGCAAACAGATTTTGTAAAATATTACTGTAAGAAAGAACAAATTGAAGTGCAGGATATTGCATTTGGCGAAACTGTGAAATTTCAATTGATTTTGACAAAAGCAGAATATGTAGACATTCAAAACGTAGAAAAAAGCAAATTAAAAATAGAAAGTACCAAAATACTAGAAGAAAAGTACATACGAAAAAGAGATGTGACAGATAATGGAAAAAAATAGAAAAAATTTCCAAAAAAACTATTGCAAAATTTTTCAAGAAAAGATATAATGCAACTGTAAATATTTTACAAATATAAAAGTAGGGGGAAACAAAAGTGAAAGAAAGAATTACTTTGTTAATTGCAGACGATAATAGTGAGTTTGCGCAAAATTTAGTCAATCATTTGGAGAATGAGGAGGATTTTGAAGTAATCGGTATGGTAAAAGATGGACAAGAAGCGTTTGACATGATAAAAGCCACTACTCCAGATGTTGTACTATTAGACGTCATTATGCCACATTTAGATGGGCTTGGCGTTTTGGAAAAAATCAATGAAGAAATGGAGGGAAAGAAACCAATTTGTATCATGCTTTCTGCAGTAGGACAAGATAAGATTACACAAAAAGCAATCAATTTAGGTGCACAATATTATATTGTAAAACCTTTTGATATTGAAATGCTAATCAAGAGGATTAAGGAATTAAAATTCTATCAACCGTCAGAAGGTAGAAATTTTATTGCAAAAGAAGCAAGAGCACAATATATCGATATTCCAAAAGAAACGAAGAAAAGTCAAGAAAACCTAGAGGCGCTTGTTACCAATATTATTCATGAAGTAGGAGTGCCTGCTCATATCAAAGGCTATCAATATCTAAGAGAAGCTATCATTATGGTAGTAAATGATATTGATATTATCAATCAAATTACGAAACAATTATACCCAGAGATTGCAACTAAGTATGGAACAACACCAAGCCGTGTTGAAAGAGCCATCCGCCATGCGATTGAAGTGGCTTGGGGAAGAGGTCAAACAGAGGTAGTAGAAAGTATTTTTGGCTACACAATTTCAGCAGCAAAAGGAAAGCCAACCAATTCAGAATTTATTGCCATGATAGCAGACAAATTGCGTCTAGAATTAAAAAGTGCATAGGAAAAAAATTTGAATAAGGGAATTTTATATTTTGAAGCCAATTTGGCGAAAACGGAGTAATAAAAATGGAAATAAGAAGAAGCAAGAAACAAAGTAAAAATAGACATAGAGTTAGGAAAAAATGGGTAGACAAGCCTACAAAAATAATTGATAGAAACGAGATAAACTTTCCAGATTGATGGGGGGTAATGTATTAAACATTATTTCAATCAATCTGGAAGTTTTTTTATGAAAAAAGCCAGCCTACCCGAAAGTAGACTGGCTTTCCCCTGCCATATTTGAAAAGACAGGGTGGTGTATGCGCACTAAGAAAGTTCACGACTGGCGGGAACACCAATGCCCATCATACAGGCGAAAGAAATAGCCGCTGTAATGATGTAGAAAGTGGGCAGGTGCAGAAGCGAGGGACGCAGAAAAACAGCGCCCATGCTAATCAGGGCAAAGGGGATGCCAAACCCCAACAGGATGACAGTGGAAATTTTACACCACTGACGCATCCAACGTACCCGAACGAGCCCGAAGGCAATCCAGGTGATGAAGATGGTAGGAACCGCCATGAGAGGCAGCGAGGGAGTAAACACTTCCGCTTTTGTGAAAATGAAATCTCCACTGCTGCTGGTATAAGCAGTGAACATAGCGAAAAGTTGGAACGCATAGCCGGCGAGTAAGCCGGACATAACTGCGACCATCTCACGGGAATGAATACCGTGTCGCTTGGTTTCTCTTACTTTATACGCATACGAGGGGGCGCTCAGTAAAGCGACATCCTTCAGGAACGTGACAGCGCCGCTGTCGTAGGGAAGGTAGAGCTGGTGCTTACCATCCCAAAGTTCAATATGCTTGCTGGTTGTGAGAATGCTAAAGTGCCGGGAGAGGCAGAAAGCCGTAATGCCGTTCAGGTAGTTTTCCTGGGTCTGGGCTTCGGCGTCTGCCTGCAAGTTGTGCAGAGCCTCGGCAAACTCATCAAAGGATTGTTGCTTGGGCTGGTCATGCAGAAATTGCTCATAGTTGACTTGCTTCCGGTAATGCTTGGGTGCTTTGGCACAAAACAGCCAGTCCTCCGTGATATACAGCCAATACTCGTAGTTCTTGTGGTCCGTCCAGTTACGAAGACGAATGGAGAGGGGACCCAGAACAACAATGGTAAGTACGGCGATGACGGAAGCGATGCCCCAATTGGAGAGGTCTCGGAAAATGACAAACCCGAAGATGAGCGAAACGAGGCTCACCAACGTGATAATCATAAAGACCATTCCAAAGAAGGCGCCGATGATGGACTGGTTGACAGCATGGTAGGAGGCGAGAAACTTGAGGTCGTTCTCACCCGAAACACACTGTTGCCTGATGTCCTGCCGGTAAGGCATAAGCCTCATATTCCGGCGGTCATTTCCGCTTTTGCACATATACGTTCCTCCTAAATTCTGGCATATCGCCAGTTGATACTAACTATTATACAATAAAACGGAATATTATGTCAAACTTGAAAAGATAGTAGAATTGAAAAAATTGTAATATTGTGGTATAATTGGATAGATACCAGAAGCCACCGGCGTTGTAGTGGCGGATGCTCAAAACGGAGAAATCAACTGGTAGGCCTTAGGGCAAGAACCGGAGTGGGTAGATATCGTTCAGCCGAAAGAGTTTATCGAAGACCAGATTGACAACTGGGGTGAATTGATAAATGGACCGCTCAACTTCTCCAAGGAGGGCATGACCAAGAAGACAGACCTTATCCTGACCGTCTACGACCAGAATGACTGCTATTATTTCACTGGCATGACCAGTGTCGGCAGCGATAACTCCAGTGTTGGATTTATCATGGTCAACACCAAAACAAAAGAAGCAAAAATCTGCTATTTTAGCGGTGCGACCGAAACAGCTGCTATGAAATCGGCAGAAGGACTGGTTTCGGACTTTGGCTATCGTGCAACAGAACCCTTGCCGTGTAATGTCAATGGCATTCCGACTTTCGTAATGTCCCTCAAGGACGACGAGGGCTTGATTAAGTCCTATGCTATGGTAAACATTAAAAACTATAGTATTGCGGCGAAAGGTGCCAGTCTGCAAGAAACAGCAAGGGCTTATACACAAGAAGTAGCCAGAAGTGAAGGCACTTATGTTGTTGGCTCGGACGAAGCCTTTGGCTATACCTATGAAGGTGTGGTTAGCAGAATTTCCTCCGTTGTGGAGAGTGGTTCTACCTACTACTATTTGGTTGTCGAAGGCGAAGAAAACAAAATCTTCATGGCTCCGTATACCGTTTCGGATGAGCTGTCGATAACACGTGACGGGGATACAGTCAAATTGTCTTATGTCGACGACAAGAATGGAACGGTAGACATCATCTCCTTTGAGAATGTAGCCTTTGCGCTTCCGAAGTCGGAAGACCAAGAGCGCAGGGACGAACTGGATGAGGGGACATCTCCTTACGACTCGAAGTATAGCCAGATTGTCGAGGTGAACCCGGACCTCAGCGAGGAAACGTGGAATAGCCTGTCTGACGAAGAGAAGGCTAAACTCATTGACGAGTTCTTGAACAAAACTGAATAAAAAAATCCAAACGGGATGGGACGCATAGTTTGCGTCCCTTTCCCGTTTTTTGCAAAATGTTTGAAAAAAATAAAAAAACACATCTGTAAACTTTGACGAGTTAGATGCGTTAAAACTACAATTCAGCAAACCACGTTTGTGGCTTACTTATTTTCTATATATGATACAAATGCTATGTTGATTTGTCAAATGAAAGAATTGAAAAAAACGAGTTACAAAAAAGTTTTGTGAAATTTTTGTAAAAATTCAAAAATTTGTAGTCGAAACAAAAGTTATATGATATAATCGCAAAAGAAACAAAAGAAGGGAGTCTAATATTATGAGCGAACCAAAAAAAGCAAACACAAAATTGATTATAGGGGTAGTGATTGTTGCTGTCATTATTCTACTAGGTGTACTACTTATGGTAAAAAACAAAGATAAAAAGGATAATGTAGTAGAGCCAGGAAAAGAAGCAACACAAGCAGAAGTAAAAATGAATAAAGATTTTTCATCTTCATTCTTAGTAATGGATAAAGCATCCATTGCAGACACGAAAGAAGATGTCATTGCAGCACTAGGAAATCCAGAAAAAGAAGAGGAAAAGGATGACTTAATTCCAGGACTTAAAGTACAAACTTTAACCTATGATGGAGGAGCAACCATTGTTACCATCCGTAATGGAAGAGTAGAACAAATGGAGTCCACCAACAAAGAAAGAACATTTACCAAAGGTTTGAAAGTAGGAAGTTCAAAGAGCGAAGTTGAGCAAACAATGCCAGCAGGTTCTAGAATTCAAAATGCACAAGTTCCAGAAGACTCTTTGGTATATTCAGAAGTAGCTTCAGAAGTATACAAAAACGCGAAATATATTCGCTTTGTTATCAATGGCGGAAAAGTAGAAAAAATTATGCTTTCCATCGGAGATTAAAAAGAATGAGGAAACAAGAACTTTCCAAAGAGTTCTTGTTTTCTTGCATAATGGGAGAAAAATGTGGAAATCCAAGAAGAAATATTAAGAAATCTGCGAAAAATGGCAGAACAAAACTATAAAGAATTTCAAGCAAAACTATGTCCAGGTGATAATCAAATTTTAGGAATTCGTATTCCAGAACTAAGAACTTATGCAAAAGAAATTGTCAAACAAGATTGGGGAAGTTATCTCAAAGAAATTGGGAATACCTATTTAGAAGAACATATGCTATATGGTTTTATCCTTGGTTATGCCAAAATGGATTGGGTAGAAAGAATGCAGTATATGGAGCAATTTGTGCCACGTATTAACAACTGGGCAATTTGCGATTGCTGTACTTCGAGTTTCAAGTTCATTGAAAAGAACCGAGAAACGTTTTGGCCCTATCTTGAAAAATATGCGGCTTCTAACCAAGAATTTGAAAATCGTTTTGCACTCATTTGCTTGCTAGACCACTATTTACAAGAAGAATACCTACCACAAGTTTTTGAGAGTTTAGACCAAGTACAATCAGACGCATACTATGTATCCATGGCAAAAGCATGGTTACTAGCAGAACTTGAAATTAAATATCCAAGTCAAACCGAAGCCTATTTCAAAAAAGCACAAATTTCAGATGTTACTTGGAATCGAGCCATCCAAAAAATGCTAGACTCATATCGTATTCCAAAAGAAAAAAAAGATGTATTAAGAGCCCAAAAAAGGAAATAATATTTGTGGTGATTGATGTGAAAGTAGCGTGGGTAAAACAACAAACAGACAAGAAAAATTTTCGTTTGCAAGAGAATATGGGATGGGAAGTACTGAAAATTCAAGATGTAGAAGAAACCGACCAGAAATTAGAAGAACTCATCCAAAAACAATATGATACGATTATTATATCCAATGAGCTATCGTATTTTTCGGAAGACATTATCCGCAAATACCAGAAAAAAGATGATGTAAATATTATTATCAATTTTCGTTAAGAGAGAAAGAAAATCTTTTTCTCTTTTTCTTTTGTATAAATTGGTGCAGAATGGAAAAAATGAAGACAAAGACGAATAGAAAGAGAGGAATGGGTATGGAAACAAGTGAAGCAAAGCAAATGATAACATTGAAAAACCTACCATCCAATTTGGTAGAAGAAGCGATTGTTGTATTGAAGGCTAATCAAAAGGTGAAAAATTTGGAATATATGAAAAAGAAAGGCGAAAAGATTTCAGAACAGAAAGAACCAGAAGATTTTTATTTAATGAAAGAAGCGGAAATGGTAGTAACCGAATATATTCGTAAGTTAGAAAAGAATGATGGAAATCTATTTTATCAAAAAGCAAAATTGGAAAAGAAATGTATGAAAATGCGAAACTTAAATATTGGGCTTGGACTTTGCCTCCTTCTTAGTATTGCACTGCAAATCTTTTTCTAAGAATAAAACACCTTTTGTCCTCATATAGTGTAAAAAACGAGAGGACGAAGGGTGTATTTTTATGGAAAGAATAATGAGCCAAGAAGAACGAATTCGCAGAGCAGAAGAAATCTATTTTAATCGTAGAATGGAAAGAAGAAGAGTAGAGCCAATTCCACAAAGAAGTACTAGAAAGCATACCTCCATTTTGCTCAAAAAAATGATGTTGCAAATTGGAATTTGTTCTCTCATATATTTTATGGTGTATTTTATCAAAGGAAATGAATTTGCTTTCTCAAGCCAAGTGATTCAAGGAATGAACAACTTTCTAAACGAAGAATTGGATTGGGGACAAACATGGCAGGTTGTCCAAGAAAAGGCTCTTGCCTTTCATGAAAAAGTAAATTCTTTTGGAGTAGAGGAGCAAAAACAAGAAGAAATCATACCGCCAGCAGAAGATACAGAACAAGAAGAAAAAACAGAAGGGGAAGCAGAGCAGAATACGCAAGAAACACCAGAAGAAGTACCAGAGCCTGAACCTGAACCAGAGCCTGTGCCAGAAGAAAATGGGGTAGGAGGAGGCGAAGAAGAGTCACAAGATACGAATTTATCGCAAATGGAAATCGATGCAAAATTTATTCAAGAAAATTACGAGATTGGACTACCTTTACAAGGCAGGATTTCTTCGCATTTTGGAGCAAGAACTCCAACCGATATTGTGTCTGCTAATCATTGTGGAACAGATATTGCAGCAGGAACAGGAACGGAAATCAAAAGTATGATGGACGGAACTGTAACGCTGGTTTCAGAGATTGGGGATTATGGCAAACATATCAAAATTGAAAATGGAGAGATTTCAGTTCTATATGCTCACTGTAGTGAATTAGATGTAAGAGAAGGGCAAGAAATAAAAATGGGAGATGTAGTTGCCAAAGTTGGAAGCACTGGAAAGGCAACAGGACCTCATTTACATATTGAAATCAAGCGAGAAGACCGATATATTGACCCGGAAACTGTGTTGTCCTTCTGAAAAGGGAGGACTTTTATCATGGCAATTCAAATTGACTTGAAACTTTTTTTATTCATTCTCATTTTCTATTTTTTTCATCAAATTGAAATCTATGGATTGTTACTCTTTTTTGCATTTGTGCACGAAATGGGACATTTATTAGCAGGACTTTTGCTAGGCTATGAACCAGACAACTTGCGTATTTCTCCCATTGGAATTTCCATTCGTTTCAAGGAAAAGTGGAAAAAACAAAACCAGAAAATGAGAAAAGGAAGCAGACGAGATTTCGAGGAGATTGTAATTGCAATAGCAGGTCCTATGACAAACTTAGGAATTTTTTGTTTTTGCTATTTAATTGGACTACAAAATACCAATTTATATTATGCCAATCTCATTTTAGCCTTGTTCAACTTACTTCCCATTTATCCACTTGACGGGGGACGTATTCTAAAAAGCGTTGGGAATTTGCAATGGGGCAAAATGAAATCTTGGCGTGTTACGCACTTGGTATCCAATGGCTTTATGATAGCATTAAGTGCGACTTTCAGTATTGCAATCTTGTATTACCACAACTTGGGAATTGTTATCATGAGCGTGTATTTATGGGGGATTGTACTACATGAAAACCGTATTTATGAAAGAAAGATGAAATTATATGAGCAAGTAGAAAAATATCGCATAAAGGAGGAGCAATCGGGCGGAAAGGGTTGACTTTTCTTCCTAAAATGTGCTAAAATAGTAATGTTTGAAAGATAGGAAACTATTTTTCTTCCTTACTTGCAAGAAAATTGCAGGTTAAAGATCCATAAGGGAGGTGAAAAATGATGAACAAATACGAGAGTGTCATCATTATCAATCCATCTGTTGAAGAAGAAGGAATGAAAACTTTAATCCAAAAATTCACAGATTTAATTGATAAAGATGGAAAAGTAGAAAAAGTAGAAGAGTTAGGCAAAAAAAGACTAGCGTATGAAGTAAAGAAAAACAAAGAAGGTTACTATGTTGTATTCTATTTCGATGCTAATCCACAAGCGATTGCTGAATTAGAAAGAAATTACAGAATTACAGACGAAGTAATTAAATTCATCGTCGTTCGTGCTGAATAAGAGAACATAGGAAGGAAACAAAAAGAATGAATAAAGTAATTTTAATGGGAAGATTAACAAGAGACCCAGAAGTTCGTTATACACAAACGAATAACACATTAGTAGCATCTTTCTCACTTGCTGTAAATCGTAGATTTGTACGTCAAGGAGAAGAAAGACAAGCAGATTTTATCAATATCGTTGCTTGGAGCAAACTAGGAGAATTTTGTAGCAAATATTTCAAAAAAGGGCAACAAGTTTCAATCATTGGACGTATCCAAACGAGAAGTTGGGATGACGAAAATGGACAAAAACGTTATACAACAGAAGTTGTAGCAGAAGAAGCATATTTTGCAGATAGCAAAAGAGATGGAGATGCTGGCGGAAACTTTGACGCAACCTTTGGTGCTGCACCACAAAACCCAGAAGGCGGTTTTGAAATGTCTTCTGGAGATGATCTTCCATTTTAATCAATCAAAAAAGAATAGGGGTGAAAGAACACAATGGCAGATAACAAGAAAAATAATAGAAGAAATAATCGTAACAATGATGAGGACTATAATCCAAGATTTCGTAAAATGAGAAAGAAAGTATGTCCTTTATGTGCAGATAAAAATCTAGTATTAGATTATAAAAATGCAGAACAATTAAAGAAATTTGTAAACGATAAGGGTAAAATTTTACCAAGAAGAGCAACTGGTGCTTGTGCAAAACATCAAAGAGATATTACTTTAGCAGTAAAAAGAGCAAGACAAATTGCAATTCTACCTTATGCAGAACAATAGAAGATACATAAAACGATACCATGGTTACGGTATCGTTTTTTCATGCCAAAAGGACGGGGAGAGCCCGTCCTTTTGGCGTAAGGGATTACAACAAAGAGTCCATAAACTTTTTGACTTCAGCGGAAAGATACGAGATATCCTCATCGTCATAATTCCAGCGGTCATCGAACAGGACAGCGGGTTGAATTCCTAACTTGCAGGTGATGTAACCACAGACATCCTGGTCCTCGTCCACGATTTCAAAGACGATGGCACCTGTATCGGCAAACCGCTCTAAATAGCGATAACCAAAATCGCAGGTGCACGCTTCCTCCTCGTCTTCGTCATCTGCTGGAACTGCTGGTTCGGCTTCCCGAACCGAGAAACGACCTGAGGAAAAATCATCCTCGTTTTTCCTACGAAAAGGCCACATAGACAAATGCTCCCTTCTTTTTATGAGATTACCAGACAATTATACCATTTTTTAGGCGAAAAGTCAAAATGTAAGAAAAAAACGGTTCTTTTTGATTAACAAATGCAAAGGAGTGAATATTATACATAGAAGGAGAGTGGGCGAAAATGAAATTAGGAATTGCACTTGCAGGCGGAGGAATTCGTGGAATTTGTCATGCAGGAGTTTTGAAAGCATTGGAGGACCATCATATCCAAATTGATTTAATTAGTGGAACAAGTTCAGGAAGCCTGATTGCTTCTTTGTATGCAATGGGATATTCTCCCTACTACATATATCGTTTGTTTAAGCGAAATGCAAAAAAGGTAGTGGAGTCTAGCATTTTTCCGCTCGTGTATGGCAAAATTGTATCGCCAAAATCCAAGATAAAAGGATTAAAAAATGGAAAAGAGTTAGAAGAACTATATAATGAGGTGGCAATGCAAAAAGGAATTGAAACATTAGCAGATATTCCTATTCCAATCGTCATTCCAACGATTGATATGACAAAATCCAAAGAATATATTTTGACGAACCGTATTCCAGAACACGTAAAAGATATGGAAAAATATATTACGAATATATCTGTTGGAAAAGCAGTTCGAGCCAGCAGTAGTTTTCCAGCGGTATTCGAGCCTTGTGAGTATGAAACACATGCATTTATGGATGGAGGAGCTGTCAACAATATTCCAGTGAAAGAATTAAAAGACCTCGGAGCAGATAAAGTAATAGCTGTTAAATTTGATGCAGAAAGGATTACCGAAGAAAGTGATGTGATGGATATTGTTATGAAAACTTTGGATGTGATGGGGAATAAAATATCCGAGGAGTCCCTAAAAATGAGTGACTATATTATCAATGTGTACACCGACCAATGCGGACTTTTAAGCCTAGATAAGTTAGATGCTTGTTTTGAATATGGGTATGAGGAAGGCTG
Source organism: uncultured Clostridium sp. (assembly GCA_947648765.1). Classification (GTDB taxonomy): domain Bacteria; phylum Bacillota; class Clostridia; order TANB77; family CAG-508; genus CALYAK01. The sequence continues at coordinate 6,366 of CANSOY010000011.1, read as the reverse complement.
TAAGCAAATCGAGGGAATTAAGAAGAAAATTTTAGGTTGAAAATGTTGTAAAAATATGGTAAGATATAGAAGTTAATAAAAAAGTAGGAGAAAAAATATGTTAGATGTTATACTAGATACGCTAATGGATACATTAAAAATATTACCATTTCTATTCTTAGCATATTTGCTCATGGAATATATTGAGCATAAAATGACGAAGAAATCTCATGAAATGATACAAAAAGCAGGGAAGATAGGACCGCTCATTGGAGGGCTTTTGGGAGTAATTCCGCAATGTGGTTTTTCCGTTGCAGCAACGAATTTCTACGCGGTTCGTATCATTTCTTTGGGAACACTCATTGCTGTATATCTATCCACTTCAGATGAAATGCTACCCATCCTGTTATCTGAAGCAGTACCAATTGCTACAATTTTTGCTATCCTTGGGATTAAATTGGGGATTGGAATTGTGGCAGGTTTTGGAATTGATGGAATAGCACATTTACTCCGCAAAAAAGAAGGAAAACAGGAAAGGGAAGAGATGCACATTGAAGAAATGTGCGACCACGACCATTGTGATTGCAAAGAAGAGGGGATTTTCAAATCGGCAGTAAAACATACCATAGGTATTCTATTCTTCTTATTCTTAGTATCACTCATCTTAAATGCACTGATTGCTTGGATTGGACAAGAAACTTTAGCAGGCGTTATCTCCAATCAACCAATTTTAGGACCAATGCTAGCGTGTTTCATTGGACTAATTCCAAACTGTGCTTCTTCTGTTGTTTTAACTCAATTATGGTTAGGGGATATTATTCCACTTACGACTATGATTGGAGGACTTTTGGTCAATGCAGGAGTAGGACTTTTGGTACTATTCCGTGTGAATAAAGGCTGGAAAAAGAATATGGGAACATTAGTATTGTTATATTTCCTTGGTTTTGTATCTGCCTTGCTATTAGGACTTACACCAATTAACCAAATGTTATTTCATTAAAAGAGAAAGGACTTGCCTAAAAAAGGCAGGTCTTTTTTGAATAGAATAATTGACATTTTATGGGAAATATTATAAGATTTTTTCGAGGACCAAGAAAGTAGGCAAGATTGAAAAAATTAGAAAAAACAAAACAATACGACAACAAGACTTTTGAAAGTATCAAACATGTGGACGAAAAGGGAAACGAATACTGGCTGGCAAGAGAACTGCAAGAAGTGTTACAATATACTGAATGGAGAAAGTTTGAAAATGTGATTAAAAAAGCAAAAAAATCTTGCGAAAACAGCGATATGAGTGTGACTAACCATTTTGGCGGCGCCGCCAAAATGGTTGAGATAGGTTATAATGTGAAAAAGAGTATTCAAGACTACAAATTAACTCGCTATGCGTGTTACCTAATCGCACAAAATGCAGATAGCAGAAAGAAAGTGGTTGCATTAGCACAAACCTATTTCGCCGTACAAACGAGAAAACAGGAAATTTGTGAGAAGGAATATAGTTCTCTAACCGAAGAAGAAAAAAGATTTTATCAAAGGAACTTAACGAAAAAGGGAAATTATTCTTTGAACCAGACTGCTAAAAATGCAGGCGTGAAGAATTTTGACCAATTTCACAATAGCGGGGATAAAGGGTTATATCATGGGGAAACAGCCGATGATATCGCTAAAAGAAAGGGGTTACGTTACCGTGAAGATATTTTGGATAATATGGGGAGTGATGAACTAATTGCCAATCTATTTCGTATTTCACAAACAGAGTAAAATTTGAAAAAAGATAAAGTACAGGAAGAAAAGAAAGCAAATCAAACGCATTACCAGATTGGAAAAAATATCCGACAAGTTATCGCAAAAATGGGGGAACGATGCCAGAAGATTTACCAACGCCAGAAAAAAGTTTGAAACAATTAGAAAAAGAGAGAAATCATTGATATTAGTACATTTGAACAACTTGTCGACGTCGACAAGTTGTTCAAAAAAAGATACGAAGTTTGTTAAATTACTTCGTATCTTTTTTCTCTTAAATTCCTAAAATTTTCCTTGCTTTTCGGATTTCTTCGTCTGTTGGAATTGGGATATTTTCTAATTCATAAGGTACTTTTAGTTCTTGCCATTTGAATTTTCCAGCATCATGATAAGGAAGAATTTCTACCTTTTGAACGGAAGAAAGGGAGTCAATAAATGTTTTCAAATCTGCCAAATCTTCCTCGTCATCCGTGATGCCAGGAACTAAAACTTGGCGAATCCACATTGGTTTTTGAATAAGGCTTAGGTATCTTGCAAAAGCAAGTTCTTTTTTGTTGGAAACACCAGTAAGCCAAGTGGCTTTTTCATCATTGATACACTTAATGTCTAGTAAGAAAAGGTCAGCAAGATCAATAATTTCTTTGACAGAGTCGGTTAAAAGTACATTGCCAGAAGTGTCAATAGCAGTATGAATATGCAATTTTTTTAATTCTTCTAAAAGTGCAAGCAAAAAAGGAACTTGCAAAAGCGGTTCTCCGCCACTAATCGTAACGCCTCCACCGTTTTCAGAAAAATAGTTTTTATATTTCAAGATACGTTCCAAAATGGAGCCGACAGAATATTCTGTTCCTCCACAGGTAGACCAAGTATCTCTGTTATGGCAATATTTACATTTGAGACTACAACCTTGTACAAAAAGAACATAGCGAATACCAGGTCCATCAACTGTGCCAAAGGACTCGAAAGAGTGAATACGCCCGTTTTACATCCTTGTTTTCCATGATATAGTTTTTCCCTTTCGTATGCGAGAAGATAAGGAAAAATCCTTATCTTCTATTAGCATTTTATTTTAGATTTTTTCGTGAATGGTACGATTGATAACATCTAATTGTTGTTCACGTGTTAATTTAATGAAGTTTACAGCATAACCAGATACACGAATGGTTAATTGTGGATATTTTTCTGGGTGATCCATTGCATCCATTAGTAAAGCACGGTCAAATACATTAACATTGATGTGGTGTCCAGTTTGTTTGAAATAACCATCTAACATAGAAACTAAGTTGGTTACTTGTGTTTCATGGTCTTTACCAAGGGTTCCTGGTGTGATAGAGAAGGTATACGAAATACCGTCTTCTGAATAATCATAAGGAAGTTTTGCAATGGAGTTCATAACAGCAAGAGCACCATTGGTATCTCTGCCGTGTAATGGGTTTGCACCAGGTCCGAAAGGAACACCTGCTTCTCTTCCGTCTGGGGTATTTCCAGTTGCTTTTCCATAAACAACATTCGAAGTAATGGTTAAGATGGATAGAGTATGTTTTGAACCACGATAGGTTGGATATTTTTGAAGTTTACCCATAAAGGTTTTTACAATATCTACACCGATACTATCTACTCTTTCATCATCATTTCCGAATTTAGGGAAATCTCCTTCTACCTCAAAATCAGTTGCAAGACCAGTTTCATCACGAACCACTTTTACTTTTGCATATTTGATAGCAGATAGGGAGTCTACAACAACAGAGAAACCAGCAATACCACAAGCCATGGTACGAAGAATTTCTTTATCGTGAAGAGCCATTTCTAATGCTTCATAAGAATATTTATCGTGCATATAATGGATTGCATTTAATGCTTTGATATAGATTTTAGCAACATAGGTCATCATGTTATCAAATTTTTCCATTACCTCGTCGTAATCTAGATATTCAGAAGTAATTGGTTGGAATTTTGGTGTAATTTGCTTGCCAGATTTTTCATCTCTACCACCATTGATTGCATAAAGAAGTGTTTTGGCAAGGTTTGCTCTTGCTCCAAAGAATTGCATTTGTTTTCCAATTTTCATAGCAGATACACAACAAGCAATACCATAATCGTCGCCAAGGGTGGTTCTCATTAAATCGTCATTCTCGTATTGAATGGAAGATGTTTTGATGGATAAACCAGTTACAAATCTCTTAAAGCCTTCTGGTAAATGAGTTGACCAAAGAACGGTTAGGTTTGGCTCTGGTGCAGGTCCTAAGGTATTAAGTGTATTTAGCATACGGAAAGAGTTTTTCGTTACTAAAGTTCTTCCATCAACGCCCATACCACCAATGCTTTCGGTTACCCAAACAGGGTCTCCACTAAATAATTCGTTGTATTCTGGTGCACGTAAGAAACGAACTAATCTTAGTTTGATTACAAAGTCGTCCATTAACTCTTGTGCTTGTTCTTCGGTTAAAGTACCGTTTTGTAAATCTCTTTCGATATAGATATCTAAGAAAGTAGAGGTTCTACCAAGGCTCATAGCAGCACCATTTTGGTCTTTGATAGCACCTAAGTAACCAAAGTATAGCCATTGAATTGCTTCTTGTGCATTTGCTGCTGGAACGGAAATATCTTTTCCATATTTTGCAGCCATTTTCTTTAAGTCTTCCAAAGCGATAATTTGGTCATGAATTTCCTCACGACTGCGAATAATTTCTTCGGTGAAAACATCGGTATCTAAAGTTTCTAAATCTTTTTTCTTCTCAACGATTAGAGCATCAATTCCATAAAGTGCTACACGACGGTAATCTCCAATAATTCTTCCACGACCATAACCATCTGGAAGACCAGTGATTAAGTGGGAACTTCTAGCAGCACGAATGTCTGGGGTATATACACTAAATACACCATCATTGTGAGTACGTCTTAAATGGTTGTAGATATAGTCTGTTTCTGGGTCAACTTTTAGCCCATAAGCCTCACAAGATTTTTCTACAATTTTAATACCACCATTTGGCATAATTGCTCTTTTTAATGGGGCATCGGTTTGAAGACCAACAATCAATTCTTGGTCTTTATCAATATATCCTGCTTCGTATGCGTTTACAGCAGAAGGTGTCTTTGTATCTGCAGCTAAAACGCCTCCGTTTTCTCTTTCTTTCTTGTAAAGTTCCATGACTTGGTTCCATACATTTGTGGTTCTTTTAGTAGGACCACTTAAAAATTTGTCGTTGCCTTCATAAGGGGTATAGTTTGCTTGGATAAATGCACGAACGTTAATATCTCGTGTCCATTCTCCATCCTTTTGAAAGCCTTTCCATTGCTTAAAATCCATATTCTTAAACCTCCTTTATTGAATGCTTTTTTCATACACGAAAAAACATTCCGACTTATTATATCACAGGGAAACTTTTTTCGCAATTAAATGTGGGAGAAAAATCGAAAAAAGTGATAGAAATTTTCTATCACTTAGTATGTGCAATTTGAATTGGATTTATTTCGAAAAAAGGTTAAAGTTTTGAATTAGCAATGAGTTCTATCATTTGGTAAATAAGATTTTGTTTAGCGGGTGAGCAGTGTTCTATCATACGTTGAATTTGGTTGGTATCCATATCAGCCTCTGGAACGTCAGCACCATTTAGAATTTTACCTTCTGGAATTTCTAAGATACGACAAATTTGACTTAATCGAGTTAAGTTTACTTTGACACGCCCACATTCGATACGGCTAATATAAGGAACAGAACAATCTAATTTCTCAGCAATTACTTCTTGCGTGAAACCCTTTTCACGTCTTGCTCTTTTCAATCTTTGACCAATCATCATATAATCCAAAGCCATAATAACACCTCGCTTTAATCTAATGACAATATAGCATGGTTAATTTTAGATTAACAGAAACGTATGAGTTAAGTATTAACAAAAGAGTTAAAAATATACAAAAAGGGACCACCCCAACTGAAGAACAGCCAGGGTGGTATTTTAGTGCTAATTGGGGAAAGTTCTCTGACGGGACAGAATACGAAGTGAACGGGTCAGACCAATCATATCGTAAACTGTGTTATCATCGATGGCGCGGAAGCCCTTCAGATTGACCTTTTTAGGGTCGAAGGTAATTTTACCACCATAGAACCGGTCCTTGTAGGCCATGTGGTTCGCAGTTCCGACTTCTGCTGCAACGTGCATACTGAAGGTGCGAACCTGGATTTCGAAGTAACGCCACTTGGTTGGGTCGCGGAAAGCAACGTGTAAAGACTGATAGCCGTTCCGTTTCGGGTGCCGCACATAGTCCTTTACTGCATAACGAAACTCTTTGCGCAAGAGTTCGGTAGACGGGATAGCGAGTTCCGGATGGCCCTCGGCTTTGAACTTTGCTGTGCCCAGAAGCGGTGCAGAGTCGCAGGGAATAAATCCCTTCTGCATAAAGAACGGAATAAGACCATTCATCAGTTGGTAACAGTTTTCCAGTTGATCCCACGGATCCGAGTCCAGAAGCGTCAAACGAAAACCATAGACGTCTTGAAGGTTATCCACCGAACGGTGAGACTCCAAAAGCGCCTCGATTTTGGCGACTGTGCTGAGCAGAGACTTACGTCTACCTTCCAAAACGAAACACAAATCTGGAGAGGTTTCGCAGATTTTCTGGTAGAGCTCTTCAAAAATGATACGGATT
>CANSOY010000010.1 GCA_947648765.1 uncultured Clostridium sp. | reverse complement strand
ATCCTAAATATTTTGTAATAGCTGCTGTTGTTGTTGTCTTACCATGGTCAACGTGTCCAATGGTTCCAATGTTAACGTGTGGTTTTGTTCTTTCAAATTTTGCTTTAGCCATTTTAAAATTTCCTCCTTTAAATTTTGAAGTTTGGCACTTCATTTTATATTTTGTTAAAATTAAGAACTAAATTATGTCATTAGCATTTTATAACATAATTGATAATTTTGCAAGCATTTTATTGCTCTTTCTTTGCTCTTGTCGCAACAATTGCTTCCAAAACAGATTTTGGAACTTCTTCATAGTGAGATGGTTCCATAGAGTAGGTACCTCTACCTTGTGTTTTTGAACGTAAGTCGGTTGCATATCCAAACATCTCAGATAGTGGAATAAATCCACGAATTACTTGATTTCCAGATTGTGCTTCCATTCCTTCCATTCTTCCTCTTCTTGAGTTAATGTCTCCAATAACATCTCCCATGTATTCTTCTGGAACGGTTACTTCAACTTTCATGATAGGCTCTAATAAAACAGATTTTGCTTGTTTACAACCTTCTTTGAAAGCCATTGAACCAGCAATTTTGAATGCCATTTCAGAAGAGTCAACTTCGTGGTAAGAACCATCGACTAGAGTAGCTTTGAAGTCGATAACTGGGTATCCAGCAAGAATACCGCTTTCAGCTGCTTCGCGCACACCTTCTTCGATTGGTTTAATATATTCCTTTGGAACTGCTCCACCAACGATTTTGCTTTCAAATTCAATTCCTTTACCAGCTTCAATTGGTTCCATTTCTAGCCATACGTGTCCATATTGTCCACGACCACCAGATTGACGGATGAATTTTCCTTCTACTCTTACACTGTTGCGGATTGTTTCTTTGTAAGAAACTTGTGGTTTACCTACGGTACATTCTACTTTGAATTCTCTTTTCAAACGGTCAACGATAATATCTAGGTGAAGTTCACCCATACCAGCGATGATGGTTTGTCCTGTTTCGTGATCTGTATAGGTTTTGAATGTTGGATCTTCTTCTGCAAGTTTTGCAAGAGCGATACCCAATTTTTCGCTATTTGCCTTATCTTTTGGCTCGATCGCGATATCAATAACTGGCTCTGGGAATTCCATAGACTCTAGGATTACTGGGCTTGCAGGATCACATAAAGTATCTCCTGTTGAAACTTCTTTTAATCCTACAGCTGCTGCAATATCTCCAGCATAAACTTGATCAATATCTTGTCTATGGTTAGAGTGCATTAGTAGAATTCTTCCCATTCTGTCTTTCTTATCTTTGTTTGCATTTAGAATAGTAGATCCGGATGTTAATGTTCCAGAGTAAACTCTGAAGAAACATAATTTTCCAACAAATGGGTCTGTTGCAATCTTAAATGCTAATGCTGAAAATGGTTCTGTATCCGATGTTTTTCTTTCTGTTTCTTCTCCATCTAGTGTAACACCCTTAATATGAGGAATGTCTAATGGAGATGGCATAAAGTCAACAACGGCATTTAATAATTCTTGAACTCCTTTGTTCTTATAAGAAGAACCACATACTACTGGAACAATCTTGTTAGCAAGTGTTCCTAGACGAATTCCTTTTTTGATTTCGTCTTCGGTTAATTCTTCTCCATCTAGGTATTTCATCATTAACTCGTCATCTTGTTCTGCAGCTGCTTCAATCATTTTTGCACGATATTCTTCTGCTTGTGCTTTCATATCTTCTGGAATATCGGTTTCTTCAATTTCTTTTCCTAAATCGTCTTTATGAATGAATGCTCTCATTTTAATTAAATCAACAATTCCTAGGAAATGATCTTCTGCTCCAACTGGTAATTGGATTGGAACTGCATTTGCATTAAGACGGTTGATTAGTTGGTCCACGCAAAGCATAAAATCTGCTCCAGTGATATCCATTTTATTTACATATACCATTCTTGGAACGGCATATTTGTCGGCTTGTCTCCAAACAGTTTCTGTTTGTGGTTGAACTCCACCTTTTGCAGCCAAAACGGTAACAGCACCATCAAGTACTCTTAAAGATCTTTGAACTTCTACTGTAAAATCAACGTGACCTGGTGTATCAATTATATTAATTCTATGATTCAACCAAAAACATGTTGTCGCAGCAGATGTTATTGTTATACCTCTTTCTTGCTCTTGAACCATCCAGTCCATAGTTGCTTCGCCTTCATGAACTTCTCCGATTTTATGAGTTTTACCTGTATAGAAAAGTATTCTTTCAGTTGTTGTTGTTTTTCCTGCATCGATGTGAGCCATAATTCCTATATTTCTCGTTTTCTCTAACGGAAACTCTCTTCCAGCCATTTTATCCTCCTTCTCTTTTCAGCAAGTCCTTGGAACATCCAAAAAATTTGCTTTCTCTTTTCTCTTATTTTAGAATTTGTAATGAGCAAAAGCCTTGTTTGCTTCAGCCATTCTGTGCATATCTTCTTTCTTCTTGAATGCTCCACCGTTTCCAGCTACTGCATCGATGATTTCAGCTGCTAATTTTTCAGCCATTGTTTTCTCATGTCTATTTCTAGCATAAGTAACTAACCATCTTAGACCTAATGTTTGTCTTCTTTCTGGTCTAATTTCGATTGGCACTTGATATGTAGCACCACCAATTCTTCTTGCTTTTACTTCAAGAACTGGCATTACGTTATTAAGTGCTGCTTCAAATTGCTCGAGTGGATCTTTTTGCTCTTTTTCTTTTATGATATCAAACGCATCATATACGATTTTTTGAGCCACTGTTTTCTTACCGTCTAACATAACATTATTGATTAACTTTGTAACAACTTTGCTATTGTAAATTGGATCTGGTAATACTTCTCTTTTTGCAATATATCCTTTTCTTGGCACTATTCTTCCCTCCTTTTTAAGATTTGATACGATTTTGCGTATCATTCGGTACTCTGGAAAGTCTTTGCTTTCCCGTATAGTGCTTATTTATTTCAAAATTTAAGTACCCCTAAATTTATTAGTAACTAAGCACTAGAAAAATGTTGTTTAACCCTCGATTTATTTCTTAGGTTTCTTTGCTCCGTATTTTGATCTACCTTGCATTCTGTCTTTTACACCAGCAGTATCTAGTGTTCCTCTTATAATGTGGTAACGTACACCAGGAAGATCTTTTACTCTTCCACCTCTGATAAGAACTACACTGTGCTCTTGTAGATTGTGTCCAATACCAGGAATATAAGATGTTACTTCATAACCGTTTGATAGACGAACTCTGGCAACTTTTCTTAATGCTGAGTTTGGCTTCTTTGGTGTTACGGTTTTAACAACAGTACAAACGCCTCTTTTTTGTGGTGCTCTTTTATTGGTTAAAGATTTCTTTCTGGAATTGTAACCATGTTGAAGAGCTGGAGCGGTTGATTTTGTTTCTGAAGTTTTTCTACCTTTTCTTACTAATTGGTTAATTGTTGGCACTTAAATTTCACCTCCTTGATTTGATTTCAAAAAAATACTAGAGTTACCTAATATTAACTCTAGTATTTTATCATTTTTTTTCAGTTAAGTCAACGGTTTTCCGATAACTTCTTATAATTATTATGCATCATCGCCAGGTTCTTTATCTTCTGGACTGCCATCACTATGTTCTTGATTCCAGCTCTTTACCTCTGCAATGATTTCGTCTACAGTATATTCTTTTTCCTCTGGTGCTGCTTCTCCTTCTACGTGTAGAGATTCTGCCCAATCACGACCTCTTTGAGAACGTCTACTTCCAAATGCTTTTCTTACATTTGCTGCTTCTTCGTCTGTCATTTCTCTTTCTTCAACTTTTGGTCTTTTTAATTCCCCTTCGTGTTCTTCTAATATGTTTTCTTCAATCACTTGTGGCGGTGTAATTTCACCTTCTTCTTCAATAAGTTCTGGTTGTTTACCAGTAATTTGTTTTGGTTGATTTGCTCCCGTAAAGAAATCTACAAATTTTTGGAACCTTGTTCTTTTTAAGCCTACTACATCAATTCCATCTACATTTCTTACACGACGCATCATTCTTGTCATAACTCTTCTTGCTTCTGGCTCTTGTTTATTGAAAGCTACTGGGTCATTCATTTTTTCTGCATCATATGTAATATTTTCGATGGAAGACTCTTCGCCATTTAACAGGTTAATATAGGCATTAAAGTTATGAGTTCCACTTTCTCTATCTAATTCTCTTAAGGCTTTGAATAATCCAATATCGCATTTTTTGTATGCTCCAACACCTCTTAGTAGTTCTTTTAGATAACGCTTGTCTTCTTTCTTGAACTCACGAAGTGCTTTTGCCTCAACTGTATGTTCCATTTTTGCGCCATTTTCAAAAGTTAGTACATATTTATTATCTAGTGCACTATATCGGATTGCTTTTATAGCACCTTCTGGTTTTAGTTCACCTGGCTGAGGTTGTTGGCCTGGTTGTGGTTGTTGGCCTGGTTGTGGTTGTTGACCTGGCTGAGGTTGTTGGCCTGGTTGTGGTTGTTGGCCTGGTTGAGGTTGTTGACCTGGCTGAGGTTGTTGACCTGGCTGAGGCTGTTGACCTGGTTGAGGTTGTTGACCTGGCTGAGGTTGTTGACCTGGTTGAGGTTGTTGGCCTGGTTGAGGCTGTTGGCCTGGTTGAGGTTGTTGACCTGGCTGAGGCTGTTGACCTGGTTGAGGTTGTTGACCTGGCTGAGGTTGTTGACCCGGTTGAGGCTGTTGGCCTGGTTGAGGCTGTTGGCCTGGTTGAGGTTGTTGGCCTGGTTGAGGCTGTTGGCCTGGTTGAGGTTGTTGCTCCTTTGGCTTAACAGGTTCAATTATAAAATCTTTCATTGCTTTCTTGGCTTCTGCTAAAGTTTCCATTGTTTCCAATTTTTTAATTGCTTTTTCTAATTTTTTAATGTCATATTTACCATTTTGTAAGTCTTGCATTGTTTGTAAGAAGAAGCTTAGGTGTTCTATTTTTTCCACTTTTGCTTTACTTGCTTCTTTCATGTTTTTTATCGCTTCACTTACTTCGTCTTTTTGCGCTTGGAACGATTTCAATTCTTTATCGTCGCTTGCTAATGCAAGTTTTTGCTCTACTTTTTCTAAACTTCTTTGCGCATTTAGTAAATATTTCGTTTCCATCTCTCTGACTTCTTCTTTTAGCGCATATATCTCTTTTGAAACTTCTTCATATTTTTCTGTTACTACTGCTTTTAATTTTGCTGTGTCTTCATCATACTCAGCTTGCATTTCTTCTCTTTGTCTTTGTTTTGCAAGATAAAGAGGATCTTTTGCTCGCTCTGGTTGTGCAACAGGATTGGTTATTCCAAATTGTTCTTCCATCGTTTGCTTGTATCGTGCTTCGCTAGCCTCATCCGCTTGTCGAAGTTCTTCCACTTCCGCAGACAATTCGTCTAATTCTGTCTTTTTTTCTTGATTTGTTCTTGCCATTGGCATATATGCTGTAATAAATGATTTCATTCTCTCATTTACTTCTTTCATATCATTTCTCCCTTCTATGATATCTATCTTTTATATTTTACCATAATCCACCAAATATTGCAACCACTTTATGTAACTTTGTCTTTTTTGTTATCGAAAAAACACACTTTTGTTACATTTGTGTCATATTTTCTCTTAATTTACTGATTGCTCGGTCTGACAACTTTTGATAACGTATTTTTTTATCTCGTATCTTTTCTTCTAATTCTGGTAAGATTCCAAAGTTTGCATTCATTGGCTGGAAGTTTTCCTGTTCAGTGGAAATATATTGGGATAAAGTTCCAATCATCGTTTCCTTTGAGAATATGACAGGTGCTTTTTCTGCTAATTTTTGTGCCACATTGATACCAGCTACCATACCAGAAGCAATCGACTCGACATAGCCCTCTACTCCTGTAATTTGTCCTGCAAAATATAACTGTGGATTTTGGCGAAAACAGTAAGTAGCATCTAATAATTTGGAAGAATTTAAGTATGTGTTTCGGTGCATTACCCCATATTTCACAAACTCTGCATTAGCAAGTCCTGGTATCATACCAAATACACGCTTTTGTTCTCCCCATTTCAAATTGGTCTGAAAACCTACCAAATTAAACAAATTTCCTGCTTGATTATCTTGGCGTAGTTGCACAATTGCGTATGGTCGTTTTCCCGTTCTATGATCCGTAAATCCTACTGGTTTTAATGGTCCAAATCTTAGGGTATCCACTCCTCTTTTTGCCATAATCTCGATTGGCATACAACCTTCAAAAATTTCTCTTTTTTCAAATGTATGCAAAGTAGCCACTTCTGCTTCTACTAATTCTTTCCAAAACTTCTCATATTCTTCTTGATTCATTGGTAAATTTAGATAACTGCTCTCCCCTTTTCCATAACGGTCTCCCCAAAAAGCAATCGTTTCATCAATGGTTTCTTTTTGTACAATTGGTGCTGCCGCATCAAAGAAGTGCAATTCTTCTTGTCCTGTTATTTCTTGAATTTCCTGTGAAAGTGGCTCTGAGGTAAGTGGACCTGTTGCAAGTATAACAAACCCTTTTTGCAGTAAATCTCGTAAATGAATTTGCGATCCAATTTCTTCTCTTCGAATTTCAATCTTTTCTTCTTGTTCCAATGCTTTTGTTACTTCTCTAGCAAAATTTTCACGGTCAACGGCTAAAGCTTGCCCTGCTGGTACTGCTACTTTATCTGCAATACGAATTAAAAGGGAATTTAACATACGTAGTTCTTCTTTCAAAAGTCCGCAAGCATTCGTTAATAAATTGGATTTTAAGGAATTACTACAAACAATTTCTGCTAAGTCTTGGCTATGATGGGCTGGCGAGTATTTTTGTGGTTTCATATCCCAAAGAATAACTTGGTTCCCTCTTTTTGCAATTTGATAGGCAGCCTCACATCCAGCAAGTCCACCTCCAATAATATGGATTTCTTTTTTCATACTTTACTCTCTTTCTTTTATAAAACGGTGAAGTTCCGGACGAAACCGTCCGGAACCCACACAATTTTTTTCAGTTGGCGGCAAAAAACGCTCGAACAATATCACTGTCGGGAATTTTTAGCCACACCTTCTCCTGCTTGAGCAGAAGTGCATCACCCTCCATCTCCAGGATGGTCTTTCCGTCATTGGCAATGTGGATGCCTTCCATTGGAACAAAAAGGTCTTTCCTCTCTAAGTCCATGATGGCATCTACTTGGACAATTTCTTCCTTCAGACGCAGGTTTTGCCCGACCGGCGAACGAACCCGTAATACACTCATGGTATTTTCGCTTTGGTCCCACTGGATTACCAGTAAGTGTTTATCCGGTGTCCAGTCTTCCAGTTTCCGAGCACGTTCCAGTTGGTACAGGTGTATTTTGTACCAAATCGCTATGCCCAAAATAGCACTAACGGTGGACCCAGCCACACAGAACCGCAGGAACCAGTTATTGACCGGAAGCATCTGGTCAAACAATAGGTATCCCAAGAACCAGGTGATTGCGAACCGTATCCAGTCTGTCGTTTTCATGTTGTCTTCCTCGCATTTCTTCCAAAATTGTGTGTTCGTATATTGGTATATACATCTTTATTATATCACGTTTTCAATTTCCTGTAAATTTTTCCTCAAAAAACTCCCTTTTTCGCAAAAGAGAGTAAATATGTTCTATAAAAAACCCAAGGGTCCAGGCTATCGCCTGGACCCCACCCCCGTTTGGGTTTTGCTTGCACGATATTGCCTTACGCAAGCGCTTTTTGCAGTTTCTCACTGCGCGGAATGATCAGCAGGGTGCCGTCCTCCAATTCAACCGAAGTCTTTTTGCTGGTGTGTTCGACCAACTTGTCGTGCTCTTTGTTCAGGCACCACCGGTTATCTCCGAAGATAATCATGGCGGTGTGTGTGGGCTCGTTGGTCCACACATGAATTGTCCGAGCTTCCTTATAGAAGACAAGGGTCAGGTCGATTACTCTCGCATAGCCCTTCGGCTCATCATCATCTTCGTCCCCTCCGAACGGATTCCCGCCGTTGTACTCATAGTACAGCCGGTTGTTCCAAGCAAAGACGCAGCCAACGATGGCCACAATCAAAGCTGCAATCAAGGGGATCAGCCAGATGCCGACGGGAAATGCCTTGTTCAGGCCTTCCATGATGATGCCGGTGTTGGTAATTGCGAAAATGCCCATGAAGGTGGCAACGGCCGCGAAAGCAGCTTTCAGCCAGCTCGTGATGGAATTGCCCGGAGTCCAGACGGCGGCCAGGATGCAGATAGCAGTGAAGATGCCGAGGATCCAGTGCCCGCAAAGACAGAGCACCAGCAGCGCCACCAAGGCGCCAATGAGTCCCAGAACGTTACCAAGGGTCACATACTTTTTCATGTTGTTTTTCCTCCTGTTTTTTGTAGTGTGTGGTTGGTAGTAACATGGGGGGGTGTGCTAAAGGATAATTCCTTTTTCTATTATACCATACTTTCTATTTTTTGTAAACTTTTTACAAGTTCTAAGGATTTCTGGCAAAAAATTAGTAGAGATTTCTCTCTACTAATTAAATAAATTCATAATATCTTCTTTGGATAGTTTGTTGATAAAGGTCTGCTCGGTTGAAAGCATATTATCGATTAACTTAGCTTTCTTTTGTTGCAATTCATAGATTTTTTCTTCAATCGAATTTTTAGTGATTAGTTTATACACCTGCACATTGTTTTTCTGTCCAATTCGGTAGGTTCGGTCTGTTGCTTGGTTTTCAGCAGATAAATTCCACCATGGATCATAGTGAATTACCATATCTGCACCAATTAAATTGAGTCCTGTTCCACCTGCTTTTAAGGAAATTAAAAATACTTTTATATCTGGATTAGCATTAAATTCATCGACTAATTCAATTCGGTCTGCTACTTTCGTCTGTCCTGTTAGTTTGAAATAGCGGATATTTTGCTTTTTGAGTTCTTCTTCTAATAGGTCAAACATAGAAGTATAGCCAGAGAACAATAAAATCTTGTGTCCTCCTTGAATGGCATCATTCATAATTTCCATACATTGATTTAATTTGCTACTTCCATCTGCATAGTTATCAATAAATAGGCTTGGATGGCAACAAATTTGACGTAAACGCATGAGCAAGGCTAGAATACGAATTTGGCTTTTTTCAAATCCATTCTGCTTGATTTCCATCATAGCTTCTTGTTTTGCGCTTGCCATATAGGATTGATAGATTTTTAATTGCTCATCTTGCATTTCGTTATATAGCACGGTAACAGTCTTGTCTGGCAATTCCGTTAGTACCTCTTTTTTGATACGGCGCAAGATAAATGGTTCAATGAGCATTTTCAATTTTCCCATTACATTTCCATCATTTTCTTTGATAATTGGTACTTCAAATCGATCTTTGAAATGCTTATAACTGAACAGATAATCTGGCATAATGAAATCAAAAATAGACCACAATTCGGATAGTGAATTTTCGATTGGCGTTCCCGTTAGTGCATATTTAATTTCGGCTCGAATTTCCTTAATTGCTTTTGAATTTTGGGTATTATTATTCTTAATATATTGTGCTTCGTCCGCCACAATGTACTTAAACTCGTAGTTTTTCTCTTGATATAACTCAATATCTCGTTTGAGTAAATCATAAGAAGTTACAATGACATCTTGCTCTTCTAATTTTGCAATTCGCTTTTTGCGTTCCGCAATGCTTCCGTGAATTACCTCAATTTTTAAGTCTGGCGCAAATTTATTGATTTCATTGTTCCAGTTTAATAATAGGGAACTTGGGCAAATAACAATCGAAGTTTTTCCATTCGGCACTTCCTCTTTGTAGGCTTGGAAAACAGCTATCATTTGCAAAGTTTTGCCGAGTCCCATATCGTCTGCTAAAATTCCACCTAGTCCATATTTTTCTAGAATTCGTAACCATTTATATCCTGTTTTCTGATATTCACGCAAAGCTGCTTGTAGTCTAGCCGGTTCCTTGATTTCCTCGTCCATTCGTTTTTCGTCTACTTGGCGAATAAATTCACGGAACGAGTCCTCTTTTTCAACTGTTACATTTTTGAAGTTTTTGAGTAATCGGTCTAAATACAGACTACGATAAATTGGAATTTGCAAAGTTGGCTTTTCTAAATCGGTATATTTTAGGTTCATTCCAGTTAGCACACTATCTAGAAATGCTACATTTTCGTTGTCTTCTAATGCAATGAAATTGCCATCTTTTAAGCGATAGAATTTCTTTTTCATTTTATATTTTTCTAGAATTTGTGCTACTTCGTGTAAATCGATTTCCGTATTGTGAAAATCTAAATTTAGCAAGTTATTCTCGATACGAATACCGAAGTTTACCATCTTTGGTTGCTTGATTTCTTTCTTTTTGAAGTTCTCGGTGGCAAGTACTTCAAATTTGTTCATATAGTATTCGATCTCTTCGGATAAGAAGGTAAAGATTTTCTCGTCATCAATTAGGATAAGGCGTGCATGTGCTTTATCTAGCATAAATCCTGTTTTTAAGAAGGTCGTTAGAGTTTCATTTTCTTTGACAATATTACGTGGTAGATTGGTTGGATTTTCAGTTAATGGATTAAATTCTAGTTCATCATAGCAAAATTTAATCTCTGCTGTAACATGATTATTTTTGTTATAGTCTAAATAAATTTTTACGCCCAATTCTTTTGGCATATATTGTTTGATTTGTTCCTGATAACGCTCATCAATCTTCAAGTTTTCTTTTATTTTTGGCATAACAACAGAAAAGAAGGTAGAAATATCTTCTTTTTGAAATACAACATCTTTGGTATAGTTCTTACGGAAGATGTCCAAGATTTTTAGACTGGTTTCTTTTATCTCTTTTTCGCAACGATATAGTTTATCTTCTTTTAGGATATATAAAAACTGTTTTCCTTCAAACACTTGGTATTCGTAGACATCAATGTTTGGAATAATCTTGTAATCTCCTTCGTCTTCTACGGTTAGGCAAAATTTCACATCAAACGGCTCTTCTGTAAACAGAATTTGTTTGGTATCATAGCCTTTTTCAACTGTTACCAAGGTGTTTTTTAGGGCCTCAAATAGGTCATCTAATCCAGTGTGAGACACATCAATATCCGCTTCGTTGAGCATTTTTCCGTAATACGTATAACTATTTAACGACTCATTGGTAAACTTAATAATTTCTGCATATTTTAGGATATATTCTAATATTGGCAAAGAAGTAGCTTGAAACGCACTTTTCACGTGCTTAAATTCTAGTTTACTGCCATAGCGATAAGTTTCCTTGTTTAGCATATGGTCATAGAATTCTGGAATATTTTTGATTTTATAAAATTGCTTATTGCCAATCTTAAATTCTACTTTAATCTTTTTCTCATATTCCTTTAGAATCACCGTTGGAATAATGCGAATATCTCCAATTGCAGGCAATTCTTGCTCTTCTTTTTCTTCTTGATAAAATTCGTTTAGAATTTGCTTGAAGGCACGATATTTTTCCTTTTTTAGCAATTCATTTTTATGTTGTTCTGGCTTTTTCTGCTCGGATTGGAAAATTTTTGTGTAGTCTGAATTGCTGGAAAATTCCATCATGGTTGCTAAAATGTGTTCACAAGTTCCATAGTTTTTGTGATAGTTCTCACACGTACAAGTTACATTCTCGATTTCGTCTTTGCTAACGCGTAAGTACGTATCATACACATTTTCCTTGCTTTCTTTTACACGTGCTTTAATTTCAAAGTTTTTTTCATTTTCATAGATTACTTTTGTAATAACAACCCTATTTGCTTTTTTATATTCCGTTGCTTTTCTCTTTACTTTTTCCTCTACATCGGTATTCAACTCATTTAATATGCTTTGATTTATCATTTTGAAAAAACCCCCACATTATAGTTTACTATTATACTATAAAGTGAAGGTTTTGTCTATCTATTCTTTCTTTTTTGCTCGTGTTTTTGTAGATTTTTTTCGTTTGGTCGTGTTTTTCTTTTTTGCTGGCTTCTTTTCCTCTTGTTCTACCTTTTCCGCTTCTGGTTCCCACTTTTCTCCCACTTTTGGTTTATTCCAGGAGATATATTGGCAACTTTCTGGGTTGTGTTCGCAAATATAGTAGTTTCTTTTTCGTTTCGTTTTACGAACTTGAACAACACCGCCACAGACTGGACATGGTACATCAATCGTTTCAACAATTGGTTTGGTATTTTTACACTCTGGGAAACCTGGGCACGCCAAGAATTTTCCATAACGTCCATAACGATATACCATCCTACGCCCACATTTTTCGCATACAACATCCGAGACTTCTTCCTCTAGTTTTACGTGCTCTAGTTCTTGTTCTACTTTTTCTACTTCTTTGGCAAATGGGCCATAAAATTCTTCAATGACTTTTTTCCATGCTTGCTTTCCTTCCGCAATCGCGTCAAAGTCTTCTTCAATTTCTGCTGTAAATTCGACATTAACTACATCTTGGAAGTTTTCAGTTAATAGTTTGTTGACAATTTTGCCAAGTTCGGTTGGGGCAAGTTGTTTTTGTTCTTTTTCAATATATCTTCTCTCCAAAATGGTGGTAATCGTTGGCGAATAGGTACTTGGTCGTCCAATTCCTTTTTCCTCCAAGGCTTTTACCAGACTTGCTTCCGTATATCTTGGTGGTGGCTCTGTAAAACTTTGCTTTGGATTTAGTTTCTTTTTGATTACCTCTTGCCCTACGTTAAGTAGCGGTAAATCAATATCTTTATCGTCATTGTCTTCTTTTTTGTTTTGTTCTTGGTCTTTGGACTCTACATAGAGTGTCATAAAACCTTTGAATTTAATACTTTGACCACTTGCTTTGAATTGATATGCTTTTACATCCACAGTTACGGACATGGTATCATATACCGCTGCTGCCATTTGGCTGGCTAAAAAGCGGTGGTAAATGAGGCGATATAACTTGTATTGGTCTGGTGTTAGAGCATCTTTAATCTTTTCTGGCTCTAGTTCAATATACGTTGGGCGAATACCTTCGTGCGCATCTTGTGAATTTTCTTTTGTTTTATAATAGCGATTTTCGTAGTATTCTGCTCCATATTTATTACAAATTTCTTTTTTGGCTGCTGCTCTTGCTTCTTCTGAAATTCTGGTCGAGTCTGTTCTCATGTAGGTAATTAAACCAACAACGCCTTTTTCTGGTACTTTTACACCTTCATACAACATTTGGGCAACCGACATCGTCTTTTTTAGGGTAAAACCTAACTTACGAGAAGCCTCTTGTTGCATAGTGCTGGTCGTAAATGGTGGTGCTGGGGTTTTCTTCTTTTCTCCTTTTTTGACTTCACTGACGATATATTTTCCATTTTCAATCTCGGCTAGAATTTGGTCTACTTCTTCTTTGGTATGGATTTCGAGTTTCTTTTTGTCTTTCCCATAGAAACGAGCCTCAAACTGCTTTTTCTCTGCTTCCAAAGTTGCATAAATGTTCCAATATTCTTCTGGGATAAAGTTTTCGATTTCGTTTTCACGGTCTACTATGAGTTTTACCGCAACGGATTGCACTCTTCCTGCAGATAATCCTCGTTTTACTTTTTTCCATAGAACTGGACTCATTTTATACCCAACAATACGGTCTAGGACACGTCTTGCTTGTTGTGCATCAATTAGATTGCGGTCAATGGTACGAGGATTTTTGATGGAGTTTTGGACGGTTTCTTTGGTAATTTCATTAAAGGTAACACGGCATAGTGCATCTTCTGGAATTCCTAGAATATGTGCCAAATGCCATGCGATTGCTTCTCCTTCACGATCCGGGTCAGTTGCAAGATACACCTTTTTCGCATCTTTTGCATCTTTGACAAGCGACTTGATTAAATCTCCCTTTCCTCGAATGTTAATATATTCTGGTTCAAAATTATGTTCAATATCTACACCTAATTTGGATTTTGGCAAATCTCGAATATGTCCCATTGAGGCAACTACTTTGGTATTCCCTCCTAGGAACTTCTTTATCGTATTTGCTTTGGCTGGTGATTCTACAATAATTAGTTTATCTGCCATGTCTTACTCCTTTTTACAGTATTCTATAGTATTCTAGACTAAAACTTTTCTTTTTGCAACACTTTTAGCAATATTTTCCTTCTTATTAAAAATACAAAAAAAGACCAAGTCGTCTAAACTTAGCCTTTTTTTGTGGTTTTTCGTTAATTTCTTCCACAGCCGCATCCACCATTACCACAGTTATTGAATAATAGTAAGAAAACGATGATGAAGAATAGTAATTCGCTACAACCACCATTACCGCAGTTTCCGCCGAATAGTCCACTTAAAAATCCGCCACCACAACCGCAGTTGTTTTCGCAGCAACAATTTCTGTTTTCGTCTTGCACCTTTTTTCCCTCCTTTTTTCTTCTCTTAAGATATAGTATTCATTTTCCCTTTTTTGTGTTACAATGTTGGTAGAAAGTAATTTCGGAAGAAAGGATGAAAATTTTTCATGGCAAAACCAGTAGAATTGCTATCTCCTGTTGGAGATTTCGACTGCTTAAAGGCTGCCGTTCAAAACGGTGCAGATAGTGTATATTTTGGAGGAAGTCTGTTTAGTGCAAGAGCATTTGCTTCCAATTTTGACGACTTGAACTTAAAAAAAGCAATCCATTATGCAAAAGTTCGTAATGTGAAAACCCATCTTACCTTAAACACCTTATTAAAAGACGAGGAATTACAAGATGCCATTAGTCTTGCTCAAAAAGCCTATGAATATGGAATTGATGCAATTATTGTGCAAGATTTAGGGCTTGCTACTTTTCTCCACGAGCATTTTCCAGATTTACCATTGCACGCTAGTACCCAAATGACGATCCATCGTTTAGAAGGTGTGAAAAAACTAGAGAAACTTGGCTTTTCTCGTGCCGTCCTTTCACGTGAATTAAGTTTGGAAGAAATTGAACATATTTGTAAAAATACAAAAATGGAAATTGAGGTATTTGTGCATGGTGCTTTGTGCATTTCATACTCTGGACAATGTTTGTTTTCCAGCAGTATTGGAGCTCGTTCTGGCAATCGAGGAAAATGTGCACAAAGTTGTCGTATGCCCTATACGCTTCTCGAAAAAGATGTCGAAACGAATAAAGAAAAAACACTAGACACCGGCTATCTATTAAGCCCTCGAGATTTATGTGGGTTAGAATATTTGGAAAGACTTATCCAGGCTGGAGTTACTTGCTTCAAGATAGAAGGAAGAATGAAAACGCCAGAATATGTTGCAACTGTTACCCGTATTTACCGTAAATATATCGACAATATTTTAGCTGGTCATCCGAAGGAAATTGACCCAAAAGACCAAGAAGATTTACTCCAAGTGTTTAATCGTGGTGGTTTTTCAACTGGTCATTTGAACTCAGAGGCTAACCAAGACTTGGTATTTCCACAAAAACCAAGCAATATGGGCTTGTATTTAGGAAATGTATCCAATTTTAATGAGAATAAAGGACTTATTTCGCTTCCGCTCAATGAGCCTTTAGCGATTGGCGATACCATTTCTTTTGAAAAAGAAGAGAGCAAATATATGGTTTCTGAACTCATGATACAAAATAGAAATGTGCCAAAAGCCAATTCCAAAGACCGTGTTACCATTGGTCGTATGAAGGGAAATATCCGGTATTGGAGATAAGGTATACAAGATGGCAAGCAAGGAATTGACCACGTCTGCTGAGGCGTCATATAAGACTTGTGAAAACCGTAAAACGCAACTTGCTTGTGAAGTATGGATTCAAAAAGACCAATTGGTTCGTCTTTCGGTGCAAGCCCTCAATTCTGACCAGACTTTCTACAAAGGCTTATCCATTAGCGTTACGTCAGATTTCAAGCCAGTAGACGCTATCAACGTGCCTTTGACCGAGGAGCGTGTGAAACAACAAATTTTGAAAACTGCCAACACACCGTTTGAATTTATCTCCATTCAAATTCATTTAGACCCTGGACTATATTTACCGAAAATTAGTATTCTCAATGAACTTCGTAGAACCGCACTAACCAATTTAGAAGCCCAAGTTTGTGCTGTCCATCAACGTGTCGCACCAAAATATGACTTGCCAAAAGTAGCCAAGAAGAACACAAAAAAAGAAGCAACCGATAAGCACATTTCTGCCCTTTTGTATTTGCTAAATCCAGAGGTAGATTATGCCAAATTAGAGGGTATCAACGCTTTCTATATCCCGCTAAAATATTATGCGAATAAGAAGTTCGAGAAAGTTTTGCAAACACTTGCGGAAAAAGGAAAGTTATATATCCTTCTTCCAACCATTATTAAAAGCAACTACAAAAACTTGCTTTTGAACCAGTTAGACCGCATTATTCAGACTTTTCCAATTCAAGGATTTGTTTTGTCTAATTTGTCCAATATTGAGTGTTTCAAGGAATATGCTAAAAAGTATGAGTTCATTACCAACTATACCTTTAATGTGTTTAACCACCAAACCATTGAGCAATTAAAAAATCTAGGGATTAAAAAAATAACGCTATCTCCGGAATTATCCAAAGAACACTTAAACGAACTTACTGAAAATGCAGATATTCCAACAGAAGTAATGGCTTATGGCAGATTACCACTGATGAACGCCAATTACTGTGTCCTTGGCAAAACTAATCGTTGTTACCCAACTTGCCAAATGCGTTGCCAAGAAAACAAGCAGTATTTCTTAGAAGACCGTATGCACCTCAAGTTTCCAGTATTGCCAGATAATATGCAAACCGTTACGACTATCTTTAATTCTAAGATAACGTTCTTAGATAGCAACCAACTTAGTACAAACCATATCCGTATGGATTTCTTAGAAGAAAGCATAGACGAGATAAACGAGGCCGTAGCCCTCATGCGACAAGGCAAGCGTAAATCTGGAGATAACTACACAAATGGCAACTTTGCGAGGGAAGTGTAGAGAAAACAAAAAAGGCCTAGCGGGTTTATCGCTAGACCTTTTCTTTCTAATCCTCGTGCTGTGCACTCAACTTTATCATTAAATCCATGTTATCGTCCTTTGCTGCCTTATTCTTGCGTATTTTTCCACAGGTTTCGCACTTGTGAACAATGACATAGCCTTTTTTTGCATCTATCTCAAGACCAATCGGTCGCAGTGTTCCTTGGCAAGTTTCTGCTCGGTCGCCTGGGTTAATATCTACGTGTTTCGAGTACAGACAATACGGACAATGGTTGCGGCAAGAATACCCTAACTTTGGCACTTTCTTTCCACAATGACTACATACAAATTCTTCGTCAATTTCGGTAAATCTTTTCATTCTTTTTTCCTTTAATAATCAAAAATACTATCTCCTAAGAACTCTTGTAAGAGGGAATTCTTTGGAATTAGATTGTGGTCAAATCCTTCAAAATACTGCAACAAGGCAATTAAGCGTTTTGCTTCTGCAAATTCTGGCTCTTCTCTTGGAATGGCTTGCAATAGCGGGATAGCAATATCTTTTAAGGCTGCCATTTCATAAATGAGTGAACTGTTGAACATACTGTCTGCTTGCTCTTGGAATGGGAAGATGTATTTCTTTTCTCCCTTTCCTACGGACTCCCAAGCCTTTAAGGTATGGCAAGCGTCATAACCACGGAACTGGTGGTCGCGTACAATTCGGCGAATTAGTCTGGTATCTGTGGTTGAAATACGATTGAAATCGTCTACATTTAATACTGTTAAATCACTAATATATACCTTATATTTAATGTCTTTTGGAATTTCAGCAGTTAGTTGGTCATTTAAGCAATGAATTC
The DNA here is from genome assembly GCA_947648765.1 of uncultured Clostridium sp. Lineage (GTDB taxonomy): Bacteria > Bacillota > Clostridia > TANB77 > CAG-508 > CALYAK01. Next base: position 17,494 of record CANSOY010000010.1, on the reverse strand, counting down.
CCTCAATCACAAGGATTTCGTCCTCTGCCAAGTGCATCGTATTTCCCTTGTATTCCTTTGTTCCGTGATAGAAATCAAAGGTTGGAACTTGGATAGTTTCTCCATTTAACAAGGCTTTTAAGTGATTGTTAAACAATTCTAAATCAATCGCTTCAATACACTCAAAATCATAATTTCCATTTTCATCTCTTGGTGTTTCTGGTCTTTCTACAAAATAGTTATCCACTGAGATAGTAACTGGTTTTAAGCCATTTAATCGTAATTGAATTCCTAATCGTTTTGCAAAAGTGGTCTTTCCGGAAGAAGATGGACCAGCAATTAAAATCATGCGGATACCGTTTCTTTCAATAATTTGGTTTGCAATTTCTGCAATCTTCTTTTCGTGTAAGGCTTCTGCTAACAAAATCATTTCTTTCGCATTGCCTTTTTCAATCATTCGATTTAAGCGGTACACCGTATTGATTTTCAAAATGCGATGAATGTCCTCATACTCTTCCATGGTACGTTGTAATTTTCTCGTTTCTTGGTATCGACTAATACAATCTGGGTCTTTTCTAGATGGATAACGAACCAAGAACCCATCACGGTAATTTTCTAAATCAAAAAATGGTAAAAATCCAGTTGAAATCGGCATTACGCCAAAAAAGTAGTTATAGTATTCTTCACAGAAATACAAGGAAACTTGTTCTTTTGCTTTGTTGTTTAATTGCAATTTTCCTCTGACTGTCTTTTCTTTTTCGTAAAATGCTTCCGCTTCTTCCTTCGTCATTGCAATTTTCTTAATTGGCAAATCTGCGTCAATAATTTTTTGCATTTCTTCTTTTACTTTTTCTAACATTTCTTCTGTAACTTCAGCATTTTCGCCTTCACATAGCATGGCACCAGAAAGTTGGTATTTGACCGTCAAACGAATTTCTGGATACTTGCGATGGAAAGCCATTGCCATCACATACAAAATTCCTCGGATATAGATAGCGTTTCCATCTCGGTCTGCTCGATTTAATAAGGTAATTTGGTCGCCCTCTTTTAAGGTATGTTTCAAACTTTTTACCTCGTGGTTAATGTTGCACGCGATAAAACTATGGCCAGATGCCTCAATTTCATTTTTCCAAATTTCAAATGGTAATTTTCCTTCATCTACTTCTGTTTCTTGTCCATTTAAGATAATTTTCATGTCATTTCCTCCTCATTTCTTTTGTGCGCTTCTATTATATTATACATTTTCTCTTTTTTCAAATTTTTCCTGCTAAGTGTGCATATTTTCTTTTTCATTCGGATATATTGAAAGTAGAAGATTGAATAGGACGAGGTGATGGTATGGAATATACAAGAATTCACGAGATTTTGAAAAACAAAGACATCCAAGAAATCTATTATGAAGACAAGCCTGTTTGGGTGCAAGAACTCAAAAACAATGTTGCTACAATTGGTTTTTTAGATGGTTCCCAAGCACGTGATGTGTACATTGAGGAGTTATATGAGGAAGATGTGCCAAACACGCAGAAAAGGAAGCAATTTTAATTTGCTTCCTTATTGCATTTTCTCCTTGATTTTCATCAGCTCATTTAGGGCATCGATTGGTGTTAATTGGTTGATATCGATTTTGTCTAATTCGTGAGCAAGTTCAGCTAATTTGTAGTTATATAAATCGAGTTGTCCGCTTGTTTGTTTTTTGTTTTCTTTTTCCTGTGCTTTATCCGCTAGCATACTTTTTCTTTCAAGGCTTTTCAAGATTTCATTGGCTCGTTTGGTAACCACTTGTGGCACGCCTGCTAGTTTGGCTACGTGAACACCATAACTTTCATCGGTTCCTCCTGCTACAATCTTACGAAGGAATATGATATCTTCGCCTTTTTCTTTGACTGCAACTGAATAGTTTTTGACACCTTCTAGTTTATCTTCTAAATCGATTAGTTCGTGGTAATGGGTTGCAAAAAGGGTTTTAGCACCACATTTTTCTAAGTCTGAAATATATTCTGCCACTGCCCAAGCAATCGACATTCCATCATAGGTTGAAGTTCCTCTTCCGATTTCATCCAGCACAACAAGGCTGTTGGCAGTTGCTTCTCTTAGGATTTCAGCTACTTCCATCATTTCTACCATAAAAGTACTTTGTCCCATGCTTAAATCGTCTGATGCACCTACTCTGGTAAAGATTTTATCCACTACTCCAATCTTGGCATGAGTTGCTGGTACAAAACTTCCCACTTGTGCCATCAGTGTAATGAGTGCTACTTGACGCATATACGTAGATTTTCCCGCCATGTTTGGTCCTGTAATAATGGCAAGGCGATTTTCTTTTTTATCTAATTTCGTATCATTTCCGACAAAACTTCCAGCTGGCAACATTTTTTCAATGACTGGATGACGTCCTTCTTCAATTTGGATTTCACCAGAATTGTCTACGATTGGTCTGGTATAGTTTAAGTCCTCTGCCACAGTGGCAAAAGAACATAGCACATCAAGAGTGGCGATTAGTGTTGCAGATTTTTGTAATCTTGGGATTTCTTTTTCAATGTCTTCACGAATTTTGGCAAAAGCATTGTATTCGAGTTGAATAACTTTTTCTTCTGCCCCTAGGATTTGGTTTTCCAATGTTTTTAATTCTTCGGTAATGTATCTTTCAGCTCCTGTTAATGTTTGCTTGCGAATATAGCGGTCTGGTACCATGGATAAATTGGATTTGGTTACTTCTAAGTAATATCCAAAAACTTTGTTGTATCCTACTTTTAATCCTTTAATTCCTGTTTTTTCTTTTTCGTCTGCTTCTAACTGCAAAATCCAATTTTTGCCCTCGGTTGTGGCTGTTTTTAGTTTGTCGATTTCCTCGTCATAGCCAAGTTTGATGAGTCCACCTTCTTTGACACTAATTGGTGGTTCGTCTACAATCGCGTGTTCTATCATTTGGTCAATATCCGTTAATTCGTCTAATTCTCGTTGAATGGTTTGTAAGAGTTCGGATTTAGAGTTTTCCAAGGCTTTTTTTACATCTGGAATTTGTCGTACCGAATTTTTGAGGGAAATTAAATCTCTACCATTTGCACTGCCGTAAGAGATTTTTCCAGTTAATCGCTCGATATCATAAACTTTTTTAAGTTTTTCTAAAATGTCACCTTTTCGCATAAAATCTTCTTTTAATTCTGCTACAGCATCTAGTCTCGCATTGATTTCGCATACATCCAAAAGTGGATCATTGAGCCATCTGCGAAGAAGTCTGCCTCCCATTGAGGTTGCAGTTTTATCTAAACACCACAAAAGCGTTCCTCTCTTGGATTTATCTCGCATTTTTTCTGTAATTTCTAGGTTTCTTCTGGCATTGACATCTAGCGACATATATTTCGTAATTTGATAAAGCGTAATTTTGTTGATATGGTCTAGGTTTGTTTTTTGGGTTTCTAATAAATACGCAAGTAGTCCATGACAAGCAGCAACCACTAGCACTTCTTCGGAAATATCTTCAATCGTATCCCCTTTTTCGTTGACGATATGGTACTTTTCTTGTAGGCTCTGCACATCTTGCGAAAAGGCATCTTCGCGATAGGTTGATAAATACATTTCAAACCTTTCTTTAATTTTTGCCATTTCTTCACTTGAGTCTGCTACCATTTGGTTTACAATGATTTCCGATGGAGAATAGCGGGAAATCTCGTCTAACAAACGGCTGAAATTATTGGTTCCTTTAATTTGCGTCGCAAAAAAATCTCCTGTCGATAAATCACAAACCGCCAAGCCATAATAAATGGCATTTTTATAAATTGCCATGATATAGTTATTCTTTTTTTCTTCGAGTAAATTGGTTTCAATCAGTGTTCCTGGTGTTACGACACGGATAACATCTCGTTTTACAATTCCTTTGGCTTCTTTTGGATCTTCTAATTGCTCACAAATTGCTACTTTATATCCTTTCGCAATCAACCTTGCTACATAGGTTTCTGCTGCATGATAAGGAATTCCACACATTGGAGCGCGTTCTTCTTGTCCGCAATCTTTTCCTGTTAGGGTCAATTCCAACTCACGGGAAGTAAGAATTGCGTCATCAAAAAACATCTCATAGAAATCTCCTAAGCGATAAAAGAGAATACAGTCCTTATACTGCTCTTTGGTGTCTAAATAATGTTGCATCATGGGTGAAAATTCTGCCATTTGTTTTTCCTTCCTTTTTCGTTTATTCTCCTTTTAAGTACCACATATGTTCGGAAACAATTTGAAGTGGAATAACTGTTCCAATACTCTCTTTTGGCTTTTGACAAATAACCACTTTATTCGAGTCTGTTCTTCCAGTTAAATATTCTGGATTGTTTTTGCTTTCTCCTTCAATCAGTACTTTTTGTACCGTTCCTACATAGGTTTTATTCTTTTGTTCAATTTGGCTTTCAACCAATGCTTTTAATCGATTAAAACGTTGGTGTTTTACTTCTTCTGGAATTTGTCCTACCATGGTATCGGCTGGTGTTCCTACTCTTTTGGAATAGAGGAACATATATGCTTGCTCGAAGTTTACTTTTTCTACCAGGTCTAGCGTATCTGCAAAATCTGCTTCGGTTTCGTTTGGGAACCCTACAATAATGTCGGTTGAAAATGTAACATTTGGTATGCTTTCTCGCATTTTCTCTACTAAGGCTAGATATTGCTCTTTGGTATATTTTCGGTTCATTTCTTTTAAGACTTTACTGCTTCCCGATTGAAGTGGTAAATGCACTAATTTGCATACTTTTTCACAATCTCGAATTGCCTCAATCACATCATCGGTAAAATCTTTTGGATGAGGCGATACAAAACGAATTCTTTCAATCCCATCAATTTGATTAATGGCACGAAGAAGTGTCGCAAAAGAATGGATTTCTTCTTGTCCGGTTACCATTCCTTTTTCTTTCTCGACTCTTAGATAAGAATTCACATTTTGTCCCAATAAAGTAATTTCTTTATAACCCTGCTTTGCCAGTTCTTCTACTTCGTGTAAGATGTCTTCTGGCTTACGGCTTCGTTCTCTTCCTCGCACATATGGTACAATGCAATACGTGCAAAAATTGTTACAACCATTCATAATGGTTACCGAAGCTTTAATGCCACTTTCTCGTGCAATTGGCAAGCCTTCGATGACTTCTCCATCAATGTCTAGAATGTCTTGTACTTTCACAGATTTTTGAATGGCTTCGTACAAGTCTTTTGGAAAACGATGTAAGGTATGCGTTCCAAAAACCACATCAACAAATGGATAGCTTTTCTTTATCTTTTCTAAGATATGTGGTTCTTGCATCATACAACCACCGATGGCTAAGATGGTTCCTTTTTCTTCTTTGTATTTTTTCACTTCGCCTAATTTTCCAAACAACCTATCTTCTGCGTTTTCTCGTACGCAACAAGTATTGAATACAATCAAGTCTGCTTCTTCGAGTCGCTCTGTTTTTGTGTATCCCATCTGTTCCATCATACCACAAAGTTTTTCCGAATCGTTTTCGTTTAGCTGACATCCCATTGTGAGGATGGTATATTTCTTATTTTTTCCGTTCGTTTAGGTATTTCACTTTCTCTAAATATTCTAATTCTTCAACTTGCACGCTCGTCAATCTCCTTTTCTTATGCTAGTGATTATATCAAAAAAAATGTCGAAAGTACACTTTTTTGACACAAAAAAACCATTTCAAATTCGTTTGAATTGAAATGGAACTTTTTTTGCTTAAGCAATACCATATTTTTTCTTGAATTTGTCTGCTCTACCACCGGTTGTTTCTCTTTTGATATTTCCTGTCCAGAAAGGATGGCAGTTTGAACAAATATCTACTTTCATGTCTTTTTTGGTTGAATTTGTTTTCATAACATTTCCACAAGCACATGTGATAGTTGCTTCTTGATATTCTGGATGTAATCCTTCTTTCATTTTGTATTCACCTCTCTTAATCGTTTCATTAAACATACTGTTTGATATTTTATCATAGTTTAATTTATTTTTCAAGTATTTTGCCAACTATTTCGCATTTTCCTCTTGTTGTTCCTGCATATATTGTGCGGATGAGCGTAATTCTTGTTCGAGTGATGGCTTTTTCACAAGTTTTGTTACCACATTAAATAAGCAGGCTAAAATTACAACGGCTAATAATACTTTTTTCCACATTTTTGCAAGCATCGTTTTTCCTCCTTATTCTTACGCATATCTTCATTATACTTATATTTCTAAGATTTGTCAATAGATTTTATGTTGATAAAATTTGTCTTCAATTCTACTTCTTTATGCAAAGACTTGCATTTTTCTAGAAAAGATGTATAATACTAGTAGTAGAGTTAACTTGTGAAGGATACGGCTGGGTTCCCGAATGGGAGTAGATATACATTTGTATATTTAGAAATCCTTTGCCCCTGGGGTTAACTCATTTTTTGTTTTCTAACTTAATATTTTCAATTAAATTGGGATTTTTTATCAGTAAGTTTGTTACAAAATCAATTAGTTTTTGAGAACACATATATCTTTTACTGATTGTATGATAATAAAAATAGTCTTGATTATTCTTCAAATCATATTTTAGGCAGATTAGATTAAAATTCGTTTGATGTAAGTTTAATTTGATGTTTTTTCTATTTAAGTTTGTCATTATTAACTCTCTAGCATTCTTTTGAGAATATGGATAAATGGTGTTTATGTCTTTTATTTTATCGATAAAATATACAGCATCTTTTGCGTTTTTTGCAATAGAAAATGTTAATTGAGCATCTTTTTCATTTTTCACCACTCTTAAATTTAGATTAATATTGATTGCTAATTTACTGCTGTTTTCATTTTCCAGTAAAGCCGTAGTTTCATTTTTTATTTTCTTGTATCGATTAAATACTTCATTTCCATATATGCTTAAAATTTCAATTTCATTTAAATTGGTACTGTTAGTCGCTAAAGAAAGAAAAGAAGTATCTATATTTTTAGTAACATCAATCCTGAAAAAATCATATAACTTTTGAGAATAGTCCAATACATTGGCTTGTAAAAATGGAAGATAAATCATTTCTAGTTCCCTTATAATGAAATGTGTAGATGTATTTCTTAAATCAATAATAATTTCAATATTTCTTCTTATGGGGTCTTTTTCGTTTGTAAATACCTTTTTTAGACAATCACTTAATGCAATAGTTCGGTTATTCTTATCTTTATAATAAATACTATGTTGTCCATATTCTCTTATTAAATATGCTTTTAATAACAATTCCCACGAATTACAAATAAAAAATGAAAAGCCCTCTAATCGATACTTTATCGTTGGCTTATTATATATCTCTATGGCTAATAAGAAAGCCTCTTGAGATTTTTCTAACATTTTTGAAATAATGTCCATATTGAGTATTATATTTCCTTCCATATTTTTCCTTATTATACTATCTTTTAATCAAAAAAAGGAAGATTTCATTTCCAAAAAATGTATTTTATTGTCTCTTCTGTATAAAATTCTCTTTTTTCAGCCATACTAAACAAGAGGAAAGGAGAATTTTTGTCATGAAAAAATTTTGGATGATTGTACTTATCTTACTGATTCTTGCACGGTATCGCTTTTTTCTTTTTTCGCTTTCTACAACCGAAAGCCTCTAATCCTAGTGTTCCCTATACCGCCGAAAGAACACAGGCAGAAATTGATGCTACTTTCGCTGAATTTGAGAATAGAGCCAAATCGCAGACTACTAACCATACCATCTCCAACTCTACTACAGATTTAGCAGCTCAGGCTTCTCCAAAAACAAATGAGGTTTCTTCTGAGCCAGAGCCAATAGCCTCTTTTTCAACACCGCTAAAATCCAGAGCAAATGGGCGTAGGAATAACATTGAAATTACCGCTTCTGTCCTAGAAGGAACCGTCATTGAGGCTGGGCAAACTTTTTCTTTCAATGAAGTAGTCGGAAAACCAACCTCTGCCCGTGGCTACCAAAAAGCAGATGTGCTTGTGGATGGAAAAACCATTCAAGCAATCGGTGGTGGAAACTGTCAAGTTAGCACTACGGTATATAACGCAGCATTGCAAGTACCAGATTTTGAAATCTTAGAACGACATAATCATAGCCAAAAAGTACCATATATCGCAGAAGGCAAAGATGCTGCTGTGTCCTATGGTTCCTTAGACTTAAAATTCCAAAACAATGGCTCCCAAGCCTACAAGTTATTTGTCAATGTAACCGATACCGAAATTCAAGCAACTTTTTACGCACTTTAGACATATTTCCCTCCTCCTGTACATATATTGTACTACCGAACGGAGGGATTTTTTATGCGTTTTCGATTACTTTCCTTTTTTCTCATTTTGTTTTTTCTAGTATCTTTTGCTACTCCTTGTTTTGCAGCAGAAGATGCAATTTATGTTTGGTCCAATCAGGCAGAAAGTATTTCTAAGCAAACTGTTTCAACCAATGCCAATTTAACCGCTTCTACCACCGACTTATCTTTAGACTGTAGTTCCGCTATTTTAATGGAACAAACCACTGGACAGATTTTGTATGCCTCCCATGAACACGACCAATTAAGACCTGCTAGTGTTACCAAACTGATGAGCCTTTTACTCATTATGGAGGCTCTTGAAAAAGGTACGATTTCCTTAGATAGCCAGATACCTTGTAGCGAAAAAGCGGCTGGTATGGGCGGTTCACAAATTTGGTTAGACCCACGCGAAACCCTTAGTGTCCACGATATGCTAAAAGCCATTTGCGTCGTATCTGCTAATGATTGCACGGTCGCTATGGCAGAATATTTAGCTGGTTCGGAAGAAGCCTTTGTGCAGAGAATGAATGAAAAAGCAAAGACCTTAGGTATGAAAGATACTTGCTTCAAAAACTGCCATGGCATTGACGAAGATGGGCACGTTACTTCCGCTTATGATTTAGCCATTTTATCTTGCGAACTTTTGAACAAACACCCAACTATTACAAACTATACAACGATTTGGATGGATACACTTCGTGATGGAAAATCTAGTCTAGTCAATACCAATAAACTGATTCGAAACTATCAAGGAGCAACTGGCTTAAAAACTGGTTCTACCTCTCTTGCTGGATATAACCTATCAGCTAGTGCAACACGAAACGGTCTTTCTTTAGTTGCAGTTATTCTCAATGCTTCTTCGACTAAAATCCGTTTTCAAGAAGCAGAGAAACTACTCAATTATGGTTTTAATGGTTATGAATTCAAAAGCCTAGGAAAATCTGGTGAAGTCCTTGCTAATCTTACCGTTGACAAAGGCGTTCAAGCAGAAGTTCAGGCAATGCTCAAAAATGATGTTGGTCTTCTTTTGAAAAAAGGGCAAACGGGAGATGTTTCCCAGAATGTGTTTTTACCAGAACATTTTGCAGCCCCTATTACCAAAGGAGATAAACTTGGAGAAGTTGTTTACACTTTAGATGGCAAAGAGATTGCAAGGTCAGATTTAGTAGCAACTGCTACCATTGAAAAAAATACTTGGGCAAATTTATGCAAGTCCGTATTTCGTTCTTGGTGCTCCCTACTTCGTACCACCTAAAAAATATCCACCAATCGGTGGATATTTTTTAGTCATCATAATCGTTTTCGGTATATTCCTCTTCTTGTTCTGGTAAACCAGTTTCGTCATACTCTACTTCATAATTTTTGCTTTCTTTTTTGACTCTTCTTGTCTTAATTGGCCCCAAATTTGTTTCCTCTCGTACTTCTTTGATTACTTTTTCTTCTTTTTGCTCTTTTTCCTCTTGTTGCCTTTTTTTCTCCGCACATTTTAAGGCTTGCATTTTTTCTTCTTTTTTGTTTTGGATGGTTCGGTTCGCAATGCTATTTAGTTTATCCATTAAATCTGGCATATAGTCGAGTAGTTTATCCATTGCAGAACCATGGCTGACTGGAAGTAAACGGACATTGTTCGGTTGAATGACTAAAAATGCGATTGGGGTAATGTTGACCCCTGCTCCACTACCTCCTCCGAAAGGCAAGCGATACTGAATGGCCTCTTCTTTTTCTTTTCTGGTATATTCATCAACGGTTTCTCCTTTGAATTCACTTCCACCTGCCGCAAACCCAAAACCAACTTTGGAGATTGGAATAATAACAATATTATTGGAAGTTTCAATCGGTTCTCCAATAATGGTATTCACATCAATCATATCTTGAATACTATTCATTGCTGTTGTCATAAGTCCTTCAATCGGGTGTTGTTCACTGCTCATTTTCATCTCTCCTTTTTCTTTATCGATACTTCTAATATGTACCATTTTTCTCGTTTTATTCTTTTTTTCAAAACATTTCTAGTTTACTAGTACAGGTTCTTTCTTTGCTTTCGCTTTGCTCTTTTTCCAGCGAAACACAAACCACAGAATATGCAGTAATTCCCAGATACGAATTTGAACAGTTGTTGAGATATTGATGGAATAGAAAAGTTTATCTTGGTAATTCGGTAAAAAAGCAAATTGGTAATCTTTTCTCCATTTTTCTTTTCCCCATACCGTTAGTACGATACTCATTAAAGTAGAGAGAATAGCGACTGTATAACTGGTTAGAATAGCATCTCCTGTTCCTACTTGCATTTGTAAGTCAAGTTTTCGGATTTTAATTGGATTTTTTCTAGTATTCAAAATTTCTTTTAAGAGTTCTTTTCGCTCTTCTTTGGCAATTTCCTTGATATCTTGCTTCCACTTTTGTTCCCACTCTTTCTCTTTCATAACCGTTTGGAATTTTTGCCACAATTTTTGATGGAGTAACACACCTTTTTCTTGCACATGGATTTCTCCGAAGTTTGACGGTTTCTCCCAAGAGAATTCCTACTTTCACAGTAGCCGTTTTAGTCTTTATCTTTTGCTCACTTTGTTTGGAAAAGTTTTCGAATCGGATTTGGAGATTTCCCATAGTAAGAAAAAGAGCCAAAAAGAAAATGGTTAAACCGAAAAAAAATAGTAACATTGCTTCACCTCGTTTCGCTTTGTTACTATTTTTTACGATTTTATTTCTTTTATTCTATTTTCGTTCTGGTTTTTCTACTAAAATATCTCCAAAGGTTTCGTCTTGCTTGGTTACGACTTTGCTTCTTCTAGACATTTCTAGAACGCCAGAAAAAGCAGTTACCACTTCTGCTCGATTGCATTTTTGAATGGAGAAAAGAGAATTAAATACAAATTTCTTTTTGCGAATTAACTCACGAAACATTTCCTTTACTTTATCTCCTACGGAATAGGTCTCCGTAAGGGAAATTCTTTCGATGTTTTTTGCATTTTGGTTCATTTTTTGTGCATTTCTTTCCACAAGTTCTGCATACATCGTGGACAATAGGTCTTTATCATAATTCTTTTCGAGTTTTTGCTTCGGAAGTTCTACCTCATCTGGTTTCTTGAAACATCTTCCTGCGTAAAGTTGCATTTGTTCACGAAATGTTTTGGTAATCTCTTTGTATTTTTTGTATTCTACAATTCTTCTCAATAACTCTTCTTCGGTTAATTCAGACTCGTCCTCTGCTTCGACTGGTAATAGATTTTTGGACTTAATATATAAAAGAGTGGAAGCCATTACTAGAAATTCACTTGCGATTTCTAAGTTCATTTTTTCCATCTCATTTAAGATTTCCATATATTGGTCTGTTATTTCACTCAAATTGATATCGGTTATATTCATTTTATTTTTATCAATCAAATGACATAACAGGTCAAGTGGTCCTTCAAAATTATCTAATTTGATTGCATATTTGTTTGTTTCCAGTGTTAGAACGTTCTGCATTACTCTCCTCCATCAGCCAAGGCTGTATCAATTGCATCTTTTGTGTATCCCTTTTTTATCAAGTAAGAGCGGATGTCTTCTTTTTCCATCGTTGCTCTCTTTTTTTGATAAATCTTACTCGCTGATTGTACCTCATATTCCTCTATTTCGTCAAGGTTATTTTCAAGAAAATTGTCGAAATCTTCCTTTGAAATTCCTTTTGCATAGAGTTTGTACTGGATTTCTCTTTTGGAAAGATTATGCAGAGCCATAAATTCGTTTATGGCCCTTTGTATATAAATCGTGTCGCCAACATATCCATTTTCTTTCAAGTCTGCAATCACGTCTTCTAGCAAATTTTCCTCATAAGTATTGGAGAATTTTTGCCTAATTTCTCGTTCCGTTCTTTTTTTATACAACACATATTTTAGGACTTTTGTTTTACAATTATCAAATTCTTCAATCGTATACAATTTTATTCCTCTTCTTCTGGTTCGGTTTCTTGTTCTTCGTCTACTTCTTCATCCCCTAGGCTTTTTTCAAATGCTTGGTTGAAGTTATCTCGAACTTTCTTCTCGACTTCTTCCATCATTTTTGGATTTTCTTCTAGGTATTTCTTCACATTTTCTCTACCTTGTCCAATACGATCTCCGTTATAACTAAACCAAGAACCGCTTTTTTCAATAATGTCTAAGTTTACGGCTAGGTCTAAAATATTGCCGGATTTGGAAATTCCTTTTCCGTATACAATATCAAATTCAGCCTCACGGAAAGGTGGTGCTACTTTGTTCTTTACTACTTTTACTCTTGCACGGTTTCCAACCACTTCTCCATCTTGTTTTAGATTTTCAATTTTACGAATATCCAAACGAACGGATGCATAGTATTTTAATGCTCGTCCACCAGCTGTTGTTTCTGGGTTTCCAAACATAACCCCAACTTTTTCTCTTAATTGGTTAATAAAGATAATAACGGAATTGGATTTATTGATTGCACCTGCTAATTTACGAAGCGCTTGGGACATCAATCTTGCTTGTAAACCAATATGAGAGTCTCCCATGTCGCCATCAATTTCTGCCTTTGGTACTAATGCTGCAACAGAGTCTACAACAATCACATCAATTGCACCGCTTCGAACTAGTGCTTCTGCAATTTCAAGTGCTTGTTCTCCTGTATCTGGTTGAGATACAATTAGATTATCAATATTGACACCTAAGTGTTTTGCATACACGGGGTCTAGGGCATGTTCTGCGTCAACAAAAGCTGCCTCTCCTCCCATTTTTTGTGCTTCTGCAATCATATGTAAAGCAAGGGTTGTTTTTCCAGAAGATTCTGGTCCATAAATTTCTACAATTCTTCCTCTTGGAATACCACCAATTCCTAGTGCAATGTCTAGGCTTAATGCTCCTGTTGGAATTGCCTCTACATTCATGGTTCCAACATCTCCTAATTTCATAACAGACCCTTTGCCGAATTGTTTTTCAATTTGTCCTAATGCTGCTTCAATTGCTTTTCTCTTTTCTGGGTTATCAAAACTCATTTTTTGTTCCTCCTATAAACATTTGTTTGTATTTTCATTATATCGTTAATTTTTCTTTTGTCAAGAACTTTTTTCTTTTTTTTCAAAAAATTTTTTATCTACGTACCCAACTATTGATACCGTAGAAATAGTTATAGTTATTTGGCGTGATATTTCCCATCACACTCGTACTATAAATCACTTGATTTTGGCTACGATACAAGCCAATCCAAGGTACTTCTTGCTTACAAATTTCTACCACGCGGTTCATTTTTTCTTGTAATAATTTGGCATCTGTAATATTTTGCATTTCACTAAGTAAGGTAGTTACTTCTGTGTTAATATAGTTTTCAATATTGCCTTCGCCTAGGAAATAGTCCAATTCTGGACTATAGGAATTGTACACGCCAGATACCATTAAATCATAACTCTTTCTCTGCAAGCAACTGTTATATTGGTCATTGTTCACTTTACGAAGTGTTACCTTAATTCCAATAGCTTGTAGTTGCTCTTGGATAATTTCAGCTGCTTTTAATCGCTCTCCATTATCTTTCCATACCACTAGGTCAAAATCTAGACGCACATTTCTGCGGTCAATTAGTTTTTGCCAACGGTTATTCTTATATTCCCAACCGTTTTCAACCAATACTTGCTTTGCCTTTTCAGTGTTGTAATCTGCTCCCATACTGCCATCTTTGTAAAGATAACAACCATAATCCAAAGGAAAGTCTGCAACATAACCTTTGTTATTGAGTACACTCGATAACATGTTATTTTTGTCTATCGCATATTGAATGGCTTGTCTTACCTCTAGACAATTTAAAGCTAGGTTTTCATGGTTAATGGCAAGAAAATCAAACTCTCTTCCTTTGTATTCTTTTTTGACATAGCCCATGGTTCCAATATATTCTTCAATTTCACGGTTGCGTGTTCCAAAGAAATCAATATTTCCCATTTTGAAACTATTGTATACTTCTCCCATTGAGCCAAAAAAGGATACATTGATTTGGTCTAAATTCGAGTTTTCCTTTTTGCGGTAATTCTCATTTCGTTTCAATTCCATTCCCGAAGTTTCTAAACTCGCAATACGGAACTCCCCTGTTCCGATTGGTGTTTTGCTCGATGACCAAAAATCTTCTTCTGCATACTGTGCATGAGAGAGAATTGGAAATGCTAAATTGTATTCAAAATGAGATACTGGGTTATTGAGATGGATTTTCAGTGTTGTTTTATCAATTACCTCTACACTGGCAATCCCTTCTGCATTGTACGAATAGATACTTTTTCCTTCTTTTAAGCGGTCAATGGTAAATTGCACGTCCTGTGCCTCAAAAGGGGTATTATCTTGCCATTTTACGTTATTCTCTAGTTTTACCAAGTAAGTCATTGCGTCCGCACGAGAGATTTCCTTTGCTAAGCACAACTCTGTACGGTAATCTTCAGTAACACGTACCAATGGTTCATAAATTAAGTTTGCCATTTGCAATACTTCTTTGTTTTTACTCACAAGCGGATTGATGGTATCAAAACCAGCAATTCCAATTCTTAGTTTTTTCTTTTCCACTGGCGTTGCTTCCTCTACTACCACTGGTAATTGCTCTTCTGGCTTTTGCTTACTTTTGTATACCAAATACGCGGTATAAAATAGAATGGCAATGACAACTACCACAATTCCATATTTAATCCAAGATTTCATTTTTTTCTCCTTTTTCTATGTCCTTATCATATCTTATTTCTGCTAATTTTTCAATCATTTCCCAACAAAAAAGGGACATAACTTTCCTATGCCCCTACTCTTTTTTCTTTATTTTCTTGACTCAACAATCAATTTAATGCCTGTTCGGTCCTCCCCTTCAACCTGAACTTCTGCAAATGCTGGTATACAGACTAAATCTACTCCTGTTGGCGCTACAAACCCTCTTGCGATTGCAATTGCTTTTACTGCTTGATTGAGTGCTCCTGCTCCGATTGCTTGCATTTCTGCTTTTCTTGTTTCCTTCACTAATCCAGCGATTGCTCCAGCTACTGAATTAGGATTTGATTTTGATGAGATTTTCAAAATTTCCATTTTTTGCCTCCTATAATTTTTTTGTATCTTTTCGTTACGCATTATTTATATTACAAAATTTGGAGATTGTCTATATCTTTTTGGTAAGTTTTGGAAGTTTTGGTTGACTATTTTCGACATTTTTCTAGGATTACATACGATTTAGCCTTATCACTTTCTTGGTTCGACCATTTTCGTCATCTATTTCAAAAATACAACCATTTAATTCGCATTTGCCTTCTGCTAATTTGTATCGTTCTGGTAAAGAGGTAACAAAACGCTTAATAGATGCACTAACATCCATCCCAATCACAGATTTTACAGGTCCTGTCATTCCAATATCTGTGATGTAGCCCATACCATTTTCGGTAATTTCTTCGTCTGCTGTTTGCACATGCGTATGAGTTCCAAATACAACATTTACCCTGCCATCTAGGTAATATTTCATGGCAATTTTTTCTGCCGTCGCTTCTGCGTGGAAATCCACGAAAATATAGTCGGCAACCACTTCTTTTAGAATATCGTCTACCACTAAAAATGGATTTTCTGATAGGACATTCATATCCGTTCGACCAATTAGGTTGATAACAGCAATTCTCTTGCCTTTGCACTCAAATATACGATAGCCTTTTCCTACTACACCTTTGGAATAGTTGGCTGGGCGTATCATAGTTTTGTGGTCGATAAAAGAAAAAATATCTTTCTTCCCCCATGTATGATTTCCCATGGTAATAGCATCAACCTTTAATGCCAATAGATCTTGGAAAATTTGCTTAGTAATCCCCATCCCTCCTGCAGAATTTTCTGCATTCACAATCACAAAATCTATATTTTCAGACTCTACAATATCTGGTAATGTTTTTTTCAATTTCTCAAGACCATTCTCTCCTACAATATCTCCTACTGCTAGAACTTTCATTCTCGCACCTCCTAATACCTATCTATTGTACTACAATTCCACTAAAAGAGCAAGGAAAAGAAAGAACCTCACAGAATTTGTGAAGTTCTTAAAGGTATTACCTTTTATTCTATTAAGGTTATTCTTGCATAACCATTGCCTTGTTTTGCATAACCTGATGTTGGAGTTTCTGATACATTCGATGTCGATACTGTTTTGGTTGCTGTCTCATTTGAAGTAAATGTTGTATTATAACTATACATGCATCCATTAGAGATACTTGTAGCAAAATATCCTGAGCCACCACCTCCACAAGCAGTGTAATGGTTAGTTGTACCTGTAGTACTACTAGAAGAATAACTATATCCTGCAGCTCCTCCATACCATCCACCACCTCCACCTGAAGAGTAGGCTCTAGAATCAGTACCTCCTAGTCCAAATGAACCACTAGCACCACTACGCCTATTGCTTACACCTCCAGCAGTTTGCGTTCCTCCAGTACACGTGTCTGAAGTACGATAACCAACGCCCGTAGAACCTACATATCCTCCCCCATGACCAACTTCTCGGCATCTCCCATACCCATGAACCCCTCCTCCTCCTCCTGCAACTAGGAGCACACCATCCTGCTGTCCAACAAGGTTTTGCAGTATCCCGTCGTATATAGCAATATGCGAGGCACCGCCACCTCCTCCCGTGTTAGACCTCGGAGCCGCTCCGCCATTAAATCCTGCTATACCTCTACCTCCGACCGCCACCAACTCCAACGTACAGAGCAGTATTTTTAGTTATATTCTTCTCCCCATAAGCATAACCGCCATACCCTCCTGGGTAAGCGCCTCGGTTTGTCCCGCCTTGCGCTCCCCATACTTCTAACTTATAAGTTCCCGTAATAGGAATTTTCCAAGATTGTATTGCTCCTGCATATTCAAAATTCACTATTTTTACTTTATCTAATGTTCTTTCATCGCTTACATTTCCTGCTTTATCTTTTACAATTACCTTAGGCATATTATCTTTATTTATTCCTGTATATGCATAAGAATTACTTGCTTGATTAGATTTTAATGTACTTCCTAGATAGAATTGATAAGTTGAGCTTGTCGTCCCAATTCCGCTGAGTGTATCGCTCGCGCTAACTGTTGCTGTTCCACTACCAGTAGCACTTGTAAATGTTAATGCATCCCCCATGCTCAAACTATTTATTACTGGTTTTACAGTATCTCTTGTAAATACTAAACTTCCACTTACTGCAGACTTTCTTCCAGACCTGTCGTAGCTATACGATGTTATCGTCCATGTTCCATCTGCTTGTATTTGGATTGTTCCATTGTTGGCTATCTCTACTTCTCCTGT
>CANSOY010000009.1 GCA_947648765.1 uncultured Clostridium sp. | reverse complement strand
ATCAGGGTTTCCTTAAAATTCTTTTTTCGTGTCTACTTTTTGTTGACAACTTCATCTCTTGCTTGAAAGTATCTTCTCTTTTTTATCGATTTTGTTGTCTTAGATTATCTGGCCATATATCTGCAAGGGTAATGTCTGTTGTGCCATCTGCTGTTTTTCCTAAAACAACTTGAGATAACTTCACATTTCCCATTCGTATTCCTGTTTCTAGGGTTTCCCAGAACTTGGCTGCTCCTTCTGGTGAAATTTGTTTTTGTATGCCACGTAGCACTAAATCTCCAATTTCTGCGTTACGAATTTGATTGCGAATTCCATAAAAATCTACTTTTGTCGAACCATTATCTGCTCTTCCATATACATTGCAAAATGCCTTAGCCTCTGTAAATCTTTTTCGTTCAACTTGATTATCTACAATCGCTTTTACGTTCAGCATCGTTTCTTGAATTCCAATCTGTTGTAGCAATCGATAGGTTACCTCTGGAGCCTGAATTGGAAAACGCTCTGCTTGTTTGGAAAGCACTCCTCGGATTTGCATTTGAATTTGTCGTCTTTGTTGTTCTTTGGTTAAAGCAAAACGTCCCTTTGCTGGATGATTGGCTACTTTTTGTTCTGCAAGAGCCTCTATGGTTTCATTTGCCTTTTCGACATCTAAATTTCCGGAAGCAACTCCTGCAATAATTTGCTCAATTTCTGGTGGCACTTCATGATACAAGCGATAAACGGCTTGTTCACTACGTATTCTTGTCATTTTGTTACTAACAAGGCTGGTTAATCTATCTCTTGCAAATATATTTTGACCTTTTATTTCATACAACTGGCTAGAGAAACTTTGTAGTTTTTCTAGGTCGCGAGTCTTTTCAATTTCCGCTTCAATCGCACCAATCATTTTACGGTCTGCTGCTCTTTGCATACGTTCCATTCGAGCATGTGGTTCTGGTCCGCAGGCATGCATATATAAATCCATTGCATTACTATACATGATTTTGCGAAATCTCTCTGCTTGAGCGGAAACAAGGGTATGTTGTTCTAGCACCTTTATTTCTTGGTACAAGGCTTGCATGATTGTTTTTCTTTCGAGTCTGCTTATTTCTTGCTCCGCTTCTGCTATTCTTGCTTCCATACTTGCTAATGTTTTTTCAATAAGTTCTCTTTCTTTTTCGCTTTGAACTGCCCCTGCCACCGTTTGTTCCTTCTTTTGCTTATCTTCACCTTGTTTTTTACGCTCATATTTTCCTTGCATAATACGCATACGTAGATAGGCTGAATTTTTTTGTACGGCTTGTTTTCTTTCTTCTCTACTTACGGTTGGCTGTGTAGATTGTTGCACTGGAGTTGGGGTTGGTTTCGGTATCGGTCTTTGGGTTGGTACTGGTGCTGATACTACTACTGGTTCTGGTTTCGGTGCTGGCTTTAATTCTAGCTCTGGTTCTAGTTTTAGCTGAAATTGTGGTTCTGGGCTTTCTTCTTTCTTTTCTGCTACAGGTCTTTTGCCTCTTCCTGCACGCTCTGCTTTTTTCTGTTTTTGTTCCGCTTTTCGTAGTGCCTCTCTTGCTACTTCTAAATCAATGCCCAGTTCTTGTGCCAAAGTTTCGATTGATTTTTCTCTTTTTTCGATGCCCTCTTTTAGTTTTTGTGTCTTTTCTTTTCTCATTTGATTGATGCTTTTTCCTTGATAAGTCGTTGAAAAACCGGCAGCCTTTACACTGTTCTTTTTTATCCCCATTTGTTCCGCAATTTGGTCATAAGATACCAACTGTAGGGCTAGTATCATCCAAGTTTTGTTTTGGCAAAATGCCTCTAGACTTTCTAGGGTATAGTGCTGAAATTCTTCCATCTCACTAATTTCTTTTGGCGTTTTTCCATCTAATAGTTGGTCCAATACTTTATCTCTTACTTCTTGGCTACTTGCTCGTATGGATTGCTGGCTTTTTTGTTCTGTTTTCTTTGCTTGCATTTGTTGATATTCCAAAACAACTGCTAGATCTACTTGGAACTGTGTAGCGATTTTTTCTACATCGTTTTCCTCTTGCAAGGCTAGTTGTACTTCTGCTTCTTTTTCCATACGGATTTGGGTCAGACTTTTTCCATCTATGGTGTATTCTCTCCCGTCTTTGTAAACTTGTGCATTACGGACCGAAATTTCCTGTGCAATTCTAGTATATGGCACCAATCTTAACGCATCTTTCATCCATGCTTTTTCTTGGCAAAGGGCTTGAATACTGGCGAATGAAAATCCTCGAAATTCATCCATTTGTCCAATTTCTTCTGGTGTTTTCCCCTTTAGCATTTGTTCGACAACCGCTAAGCTATCTTCTCTTCGGCGAATTTTCTTTTTCCCCTTTTCTTCTGTTGGCTGCCACTGGCTTGCTATTCTTTGGGCTACTGCAAGGTCAATTTCTAATTCTTGTGCGATTGTTTCAATCTTTTCTTTTCCCTCTTTTTGGATACGTTCCTCTAGTTGTTCTTTTTTTCGTGCTCGAATTTGGGCAATCGTTTCTCCTTGAAAACTCTTATTTTGTGCAGAGTTTCGGACACTATCTTTGCTTCTTCCTGTATCGTTTGCAATCGTTTCATAATCTACTAAGCATATGGCATCGATTACCCAGTTTTCCTCTTGGCAAACTTGCTGGATACCTTCTTGTGAAAGTTCTTTCAATTCCTCCATTTTGCTTATCTCTTCTGGGGATTTACCAAGCAAAATTTGTGTAATGATGTGTTCTCTTTCTTCTTTGGTTGGACGCGTTCTTTTCTTGACTTGTTTCTCTGCTTTTTTTGCTCTTTCTTTCTTTTGTGGTTTCGCTTTCTTGTCCTTTTCTTGCCATGCTTTTACGGCTTCTTCACATACATTAAGCGTTCGGTCGGCCACAATTTCTTGCACACTTTGCCCTTCTGCTAATCTTCGTTTTACTTCTTCTCTTTTGGCTCTTACTGGTTCTACTAATTTTCCAACACTTGCGATTACTGCTACCGCTTTATATATTCCTTTTATTTGCTGTTCGTCTGGGTTTGTAATCCCTTTGGCTAAGAGTTCTTGTCTTGCAATTTCGGTATATGGCATACCTTTTGCGACAAGGCTAAGTCTTTGGTAATTACTCGCTACTTTTCGTAACTCTTCCTCTCTTCCTTGGAATTTGGCATCTTGCAAAATTTCTTCTACCGTTTCTCCTGCTAACATACGGCTTTTAATCTCAGTTCTCTCTTCTTTTTTCATGGTATTTCCTCCATTGGTATAAATGGCAAAAAGAAGTTATATGGAAATTCTCCAATAACTTCTTTTGTAAAATCCCCATTGGGATGGTTTTCTTTTTCATTCTATGGCTATTCTACCACAACAGAATAAAAATACAAAGTAGTTTTTTGAAATTTTTTTATTTTTTTCTTGGGAATACTTTTGTCATTCGTTCATTTACAAAAATGAATAAAAATGCTATAATTAGAATACATTTGAGGTGGAAAATTTTCGTGCCTTCCACGCACCTAGTAATAGGTTAACAAGAGATGTAGGAAACCTTGGCACTCCTACCAAATAACCAGCAAAAAAGGGCTATGCTACATAGCCCTTTTTATCTTTTTGATTACGTAACACTAACGTTGGAAATTACAATTTGCATAATAGCAAATAGGTTGATTAGTAATCCTGTTATTCCAACCACTTTGTTAATTTTCTCTTCTGGATACGTGGATTGTACTTTTTTGAAACGATGTCCTATGAGTAGCATAACAAGTGGAAGAATTGGTAGGAAGTATCTTCCTTGAATTCCTTGGATATATGCGGAACCACTTGCTGTCCAGTGCACATAGAGACTCATGAAGAGAAGTAATATGGTGGCAAGAATAACCAATAAAATCCATACCACTTGATATCTTTTTAGTTTGTCTTTCAACTTGCTATCTGTTACCGCTATAAATAGATATAGCCCAATGAGAACATATGGTACGATAGCATAGGTTTTCACAAATTCAAAATAGCCTAGTTCGGTTCCAAATAAAGAAAGGGTATTGGTACTTTGTCCATAAATAATGCTAAATAAAATCATTTGCCCAAACTGAATTGGATTTTGGATTGCTTGCATAATCTTGACACTTGAAGCCCCCTCTTGGAAAACGGCTAGATATTTTCCCGCAATCGCAAGCCAAATGAGATTTACGATAGTGGCAAGAACAGCAATGATAGCAAAATCGATTACCTTCCATTTTTGGCTACCTTGCTTAAATTTTTCTTTTGGTATGATTAAAATCAATCCTACTAATGGCAAATACACAATCTTGCTTAGGGCAATTACAATGGACATCACCAGTAAAATTGCCTTTTCTTTCCACTCTACTTTTGTCTTTTCTCCAAATGCCAAATGGAATATATAAGCAATAAATAAGAAGGACATTGAGATTGTAATGGCGTCTGGGGATAACGAAGAAAATCCCTCAATTGCAATCGGTATCATGGCAGGAACGAGCAATAACTTTTTTCCAAACGGCATTAGTTTTATTGCAAAGTAAAGCATTGCCATTGCTGCTGCTAAATTCATCATTCTTCCCGCATAGGTAATGAAATACACTCGTTTGGTAACCAAACTTCCTAATTTAATGCCCACTGCTTGTGGAATATAGGAAACAAAGGAGTAAAAAGCTTCCGTGTATGGGTCAATTCTTTCGGTTTCCGTTTTAGATAAACGCATTTCTGCAATTAATCTTAGGCGGTCATAAGTAATTTTTCTCCAACTCAAGTTTGCAAAAGCATTTACCCCTTGTGGAGCTTCGGAACCCTGTACCCCATTTTCGTCAATTGGTGTCATCAAGTGTCCTTCTGCTACTTCATAAGCTCGTAACCAATGCCATCTTTCATCATGATTTTTCAAGGTTGGCATCGTTAGCATAAACATTACCGAAATGGCTGGAACTACTAACAAGAATATATTTTCTACTTTCCAATTTTTCTTATAGTGCAGGATACCGGATAAAATACTAACAAATGAGATGAGTAGGAAAAGTGTAATACCAAGAAGCGTTACCTTATCTTGGTTACGATAAAGGCTTTGATAAATTATCGCCTGGTTTTCTTGTAGTTCCCCGTTATAATAGAATTTATCTGTTTTGGCTTCATTTTTATCGGTCATGGCAAGTGTATAAAATTTCTCTTTTCCTTGCAATTCCTCAAAACGAATAAAAATGGTATATTGCTTGCCAAAAGATTTGGCTTGTTTTTGGAATTTCATTTCATAATTGGTTTTGTTTTTGATATGGTTTCTCGTTATCTTTTCTTCTTTTAGAACCATTCCGCTTTCGTCTTTTATTCCGATGGTTACCTCTCCACCACAGGATAAATCGTCAGCATATGGTTCAAAGTGCACAATTACTTTTTCTAAATTATCTTCGATTGCTAAAAATTGTTCTTCTAGTACAGTTCCTATTGTTACTTCTTCTACAACCCCTGTTGCCTTTTTTACATCTGTTATATCATAGAGTTTATTCGTTACGGATACAATATAGGTTGTAAATAGTAGCATGAGCAATACGGAAACGACTAAAATCGTAAAGAATTTCCAGTTTTTCTTGAAATCAAGTGGTATGTTTTCATTTAATTTCACAGTGTTTTTCTCCTTTTCTCAAAATTCACTTTTTTATTAGCAAGATTATATCATAGGTTTTTCTTTTTTTCTCCTATTCCGCTAGAAATTTTTACAAGAAAAAAAGTAGATGGCTTTCCATCTACTTTTCCTCTCTATTTCAAAATTAGTTTCATTTCTTCTTGTCTTTTTACTTTATTGGTTGTTGTTTTAATCAATGGCTCTTTGGTTGTGATAAGCCCTTTCATATACTTGTATGGTGGCAAGGTCTGGTTAATTTTTTTAATCTCTTCCCAGATTTTTTGATGGATAGCATCCTCATCTTCTAGTCCATAGGCTTCCTTCATAACTTCTGGCAAGTATACCACTTTTGCATATACCTTCACATCATTTTCATCATCCTCTTCTGGCATACCAAATACCATGGACTCCTCTATACCCTTGATGCGGCCAATTAAGAGTTCTAATTCTTCTGGAAATACTTTTTTTCCATTACGAAGTACAATCATATCTTTTTTACGACCTGTGATAAAGATAACGCCATCTTTGTCGCGGTAAGCCAAGTCGCCTGTATAGAACCAGCCATCTTTTAGCACTTCGTTCGTTAATTCTTCGTTTTCATAATATCCCAACATCACATTTGGACCTTTGGCACGCATTTCTCCAATTCCTTTGTCGTCTGGATTGACAATCTCAATGGTAACATGTTTCATTGGAATTCCAATCGAACCACTTTTGTGATGCTTCTCGTCTTCTGCTGCAAGCACTGGAGAAGTTTCGGTTAAGCCATAACCTTGTACAATATAGATACCAAACTCGCCAAATTTTTCGGCTGTTCGTTTATCCAATGGTGCTCCACCAGATACCACAAACCTTAATCTTCCACCGAGTGCATCTAAAATTTGCTTGAATAGCTTGCGTCGAATATCGATATGGAGTTTTAGAAGGAAATTGCTCACTTTGGTTGCTACTTGAATGAGTTTTGTTTTTCCTTGTCTTTCAATCTCTTTTTCAATCGTTTTATACATTTTGTCGATTAAGACTGGTACTCCAACAAATACACTAACACCATATTCTTTCAAATTGGTTTGAATATATCGAAGTCCATCTGGGAATACCGTTTTGACGCCTGCTGCTAGCATGACCAGCATACAGGTTGAGCCGAAAATGTGGTGAAATGGTAAGAAGGCAATGTTGACATCTCCTTCATAAAAGTTTTCCACTAAAAGCATATCATAAATATTGGTTACAATTCCATATTGAGAAAGCATAACGGCTTTGGATTTTGAAGTCGTTCCAGAAGTGAATAATAAGATACTCATATTCTTTCCATCTGGTTCATAATCTAAGAATTCTGTTTTGCCTTTTGCCACCAATTCTTTTCCTTGCTCAATCAAACTTGGCAAGTCGATATATCCTTCTAGCGGTGTCATACAGATAAACGTTTTCACTTGCGTTTTCTTTTCTTGTTGGATTTTTTGGACTTTATCCATGTATTTGGCATCAAACACAAAAACCTCTGCTTTGCTTCGTACAAGGGAACTTTCTAACTCCTCGTCTTGCAAGTCTTTATCCAATGGAATGGATACCATTCCTCCTAATAAATTAGCAAGATGCGCTACGACCCAACCGTATTGGTTTCTTCCTAGAATTGCAACACGCTTTTCTTTGAGTCCTAGGTCATATAACTTGGTTCCATATGCCATTACTTCATCCCATAACGTTTGGTAAGTTACGGTTCGATATTGGATATCCTTTTTTTGTGTAACTGGCGACAGTTTAATTTGAAATACATCTTCGTTGCCATAATTTTCTACAGCCTCTTTTAACAATTCCTTTACATTTGCGACTTCTTTGATTCGTCTCGGCTTTCTTTTCTCCATTTCATCCTCCCACAATCTAGTCTTCTATACTATGTTATCAAAAGACAGAAATAACTGCAATAGATTTGACTCATAGTTCAAAAAATGTTATGATAATGTCAAATTTATGCTAGAGGTGAAACCAATGCTAGAATTATCTGTTCCAAAGGTTCACATCCCTCGTTGGAGTGAACTACCGAATATTGATTTATATATGGACCAAGTTTTGAATTATATGAATGAAACCATCCCAGAGACTTTTCGTCCTGTTTTAGAAGAACCGTGCATTACCAAAACCATGATTAACAACTATGTCAAACATGAAATTATGGCAGCACCAGTTAAGAAAAAATATACCCGCTTGCATATTGCTGAACTTTTTGTAATTACCTTTTTGAAGCAAGTTTATACCATTAGCGATATTCAAAAGTTAATTCGATTGGCACTTGACACTTCACCAGAAGATATTGCCTATAACCATTTTTGTGATGTATTGGAAGACTCTTTTGTATCCACTTTTTCAGGAGAAGAATATACCACTTCACAAGATTTGACTGAAGAACAATATCTTATGAAAAATGTAGCTCAATCGTTCCTAAATAAATTGTATGTATACTATCATTACTTAAAAAAAGATAACGGAAACTCTTAGACAGTTCCGTTATCTTTTCTTTTTTTCCTTTTGATGCTTCTTTCTTCGTCTTTTCTCCCTTGGTATACCTTGAGATTTCCTTCATATACTTGGTGAAGTCCTGGCAATTTCTGAAAGTCTTCTGGTTTAATAACCTCCGGCATTGGTTCTTGTAAAACCCCTGCTTTTTCAAATAAATGGCGGATAAATTCCGCACAGTAATAGTAGTTTTTCTTGATACGCCTTTTATGAAAGGCAACTCCAAAAAGTCCTAAGATGTTGAAGTGATAAAGCATTTTTTGCTTTTTGAATGCATTGATTTCCTCTGCCATTCTTTCATATTGTTCTTCTGTTACTTGCATTTCATAAATGGCTGCTTTGGTTTTGGAAAAGCGTTTGAATGTTCCGTAATGAACAGACTCATGAACAAACCCTCCCCAAAAGAAGATATATGGGTGGTGTCTTCCAAAAGAATACATTCTTTGTAAGTTTTCATCCAAGGAAATGGAAATATGGGAATATTCCTTTTTAGTATACTGGCGAATGATTTTGGCAAGCCATGTGCCTGTATATGTTAAAACAAGATAAATCTTTTTCATACTTTACTTGTTTTTCTCCCTTCTACTTCTGAAACTACTTCTTTCATTTTCTCTTGTATGGTTTGTTTGAAACCATCTATATGGGAAAGTTCATTTTCCCAAATTGGCTCTAAAATGGTTAAGGTAATATCTGGCTTTTTCTTCCACATTTTGCGGATACCTTGTACCTCGCGGAAATGGAATACCATTGGTACCACTGGTATTTGGTTTTTGATAGCGAAATCAAAAGCACCATTTTTGAATTTTCGGATTTTCGTGCAATATGGCCACAGAGCCGCTTCTGGATAAAAATGCACGACTTTTCCTTGTCCTAATATATGATGAACTGCCTGAATAAATGCTTTCTTGCTTTTCAAACTTTTGGGAATTGGAATCGCATTTAAGAGTTTGATTAACTTTCGTACAAATGGGATTTGAAAGCTTTCCTCTTGCGTGGTATAGACTACTTTTCGTTTTCCCCAAGCCAAGCCTACCATGGCACAATCTAAAAAATGCACATGATTGGAAATACTAACGGCTCCTCCTTGCACTTGTTTTAAGTTTTCTTTCCCCTCTATTTTCAAGTGAAATAGCAGTTTCGTTAAGATGGTCAGAATCGGAAATGCAATACCATAATATAACAAGTTAGAACATAGCTGAAATAGCGGATTACTCGGCTCATATTCATAATGTTCGTCAATGCTTGCTTCGAGTGGAGTCCATAATTCAATTACATTTTCATTTTCGGAAAGTTCTTCCGTCATTTCTTTCATGCTAATTCAAACTCCTTTATTTCTTTTTGCACGAAATCCACAATTTTTTCACTTGCCTGTGGATTGATTACTTTTCTCTGGTTTTCTAGCATTTGCTCTTGTAGGGCTTTGTCTTCTAATAATCGAATGGTATTTTGCCATACTTCTTCTGCATTTTCACTTTTCAAGGACATTCCCTTTTGTGCAAAATATTCTGCATTAAAGTTTTCACAACCTGGAATTGGCATGGTATGTACGAGTGGTTTTCGCATAGCTGCTACTTCGGTTGTAGTAAGCCCTCCTGGTTTGGTTAGGATGACATCTGCAATTTGCATATAGCGGATCAGTTCATTGGTGTAGGATAATAGCACAAAATCTTTTCTGCCTGCAAATTTTGCCTCTAATTCTTGCTTCATTTTCTCGTTACTACCACAAGCAACAATTAGAATATCTTCTGGCTTTTTATGGGTTAATAGCCCTTGTACCATTTCTTCATTTTTTCCAAAGCCCATACTTCCTGTTGCTACTAGAATATGTCGTTTTTCTGGAGCAAGTCCTAATTCTTCTTTTTGCTTTTTGACATCTATTTTCTCGCCAACTTGCAAGGAAACGGGAATACCAAATGGAAGTAGTTTTTCTTCTGGGATGCCTCTTTTGCAAAAACTTTCTTTTAGCTCTTCATTTGGTATTACAAAATAGTCTGGATTGGTTTCTTCCCAAAACGGAATACTCACATAGTCTGTTGCAACCGCTAAAAAATGGATGGGATATTTTCTCTTAATTGTAGTTAAGGCTTGTGCTGCAAATAGATGGGTGGTTATCACATATTGATAATGGTTCTCAATCATATATTGCTGTAATTTTCGCTTGCTGAGGCTATTTAAGCCATACACTGGCGATTTTATCTTTGTTTTTTGGTAGAGTTCTCCTAAGCGATAGGTTACTTTAAAGATTTTTCCTTTGCCAATCGTTGAACGAATATATAGGCTATTCACACAGTTTTTTACCTTTGGGTTAATAATGTCTAAATATTCTTTGAAGTCACACCAAATACCACGTTTTTGAAACGCCTCTGCAATCGCTTTTCCTGCCGAATTGTGTCCCCCACCAGTTCCACAGGATAGTACGAGTATTTTTTCCTTGTTCTCTTCCATATTTTTTCCCCACTTTTTCTTCTGTCATTTTTTCTTTTTCTTCTCTTTTTTCGCTTTTAGTACTGCTTCTAGTCTTTCGAGTTCTTTTTTTGTTTCCTCAATTTCTTCTTCTGTTTTCATAATTGGAATAAAATTCTCTGCAAATTTATATTCATCTCGATCTTTGATATATAACAATCCAATACAAGAAAAGACAACTGCTCCCACAAAGTTAACCAATAAGTCTTTCATGGTGTCTTTTAGTCCAATATCTAAATATCCCCCAGATAGGACAAGTTCTTTCTTTTCTCCATTGATTTCTCCCAAGATTTTGGTTTCTTCAATTTTTTGAATCACGACTGGTACATTTTCTTTATTTTCGTTTAGTTCTACCGAAGATACCATACTTACCATTCGATCTTTTTGCATATCCGTTTTGAAAACTTCGTCCATACCAAATTCAAAGAATTCCCATAGTACACCAATCGTCATAGAGAAGCAAAAAGCCACTAATGCCACAAAAATTGGGCTCATTTGGGTATGAAATCTTTTGGAGCGGTTGAGAATATCGATTAAGGAAAAGCCAATTGCTGCACATAGAAATCCGTTAATCGTATGTAAGATGGTGTCCCATTGGCGGAAAATTCCATAAAAGTTCTGGATTTCTCCCAAGATTTCTGCTGAAAAAATAAAGAGCAAAATAATAATTTCCAAAGTATCTGGTAGTTTAATTTTAAGTCGATGCTCGATAAAACTTGGAATTAAAAATAACACGAGGGTTAGGATACCGAGAAACACGTTTTCCCAATTTCCTCGAAACGCCTGTACAATAATGGTTAAAATAACGAGTGCTCTTAGCACCAAATATACCGTTACATCTCGCTTACGGTAATTCTTTAGCCAGTTTTTGATTTCCATATAAACTCCTTTATTATGATACCTTTTACTATATCATATTTTTGAGAAATGAGCAAATCGAAAAAAGCAAGTATTCCTACTTGCTTTCCTCTACTCCATAATACTTTCGAACTGCGAGTTATATAAATCTGCATAAAATCCATTTTGTGCAATTAACTCCTCGTGGTTTCCTTGTTCAATAATATTTCCCTCTTTCATTACCAAAATTAAATCTGCATTTTTAATGGTTGAAAGACGGTGTGCAATAATGAAAGATGTTCTACCTTCGGTTAGTTTATCCATTGCTTTTTGTACTAATTCCTCGGTTCTGGTATCAACGGATGAAGTTGCCTCATCTAAAATTAGGAATGGTGCATCTTCAATCATACCTCTGGCAATCGTTAGCAACTGCTTCTGCCCAGCTGACATAGAGTCATTATCTCCAATGACGGAGTCGTATCCTTTTGGCAGGCTTCGGATAAAGTGGTCCACTCCAACTACCTTGCACGCTTCTTGAATTTGCTCATCTGAAACATCCTTTTTGTTGTAGCGGATATTCTCTTTGATGGTTCCTTCAAAAAGCCAAGTATCTTGTAACACCATACAAAATAGCTGATGGACGTTTTCTCTGGTAATCTCTTGAATTGGTACTCCATCGACACGGATTTCACCAGAATTTATCTCATAAAATCTCATAAGTAGGTTTACCATGGTTGTTTTACCAGCGCCAGTTGGTCCTACAATGGCAATCTTTTGCCCTGGTTTTGCTTTCGCAGAAAAGTCCTTAATAATTTCCTTTTCTGGGTCATAGGAGAATTTAACATGGTCAAATTCAATTTCTCCTTTTACTTCTTTCGGGTCTAATCTTTTTGTTTTGTGACTTTCTTCCGCAAGTTCTGCTTCTTCAATAAATTCAAACAGACGCTCTGCTGCCGCTGCTGCTGATTGAAGACTACTGGTTCCTTGTGCAATCGTGGTAAGCGGATTGGTAAATAGTCGAACGTAAATCATAAACGCAACAATTACACCAAAGGAAATCACATGGTTCATGGTTAGCAAGGCACCAACGATACACACTGCTACATAGCCAAAATTACCAACAAAGTTCATAAGTGGGTGCATCATGCCAGATAGGAACTGGCTTTTTCGAAGACTCGTAAACAATCTTTGATTATTCTCATCAAACACACGCTTAGACTCTTCTACTCCGTTATATACCTGTACCACATTATGACCTGAATACATTTCTTCAATGTGTCCATTTAGTTCTCCTAGTTCCCTTTGTTGACGGTCAAAATATTTTTGAGATTTCTTTAAGATTTGGAACATAAATGAAAATCCAAACAAACTTGCAAGCACTGCTGTTAATGCCATCTGCCAGTTTGTAATCACCATCATGAAAATGACACCAACTAATGTAGTAATGGCAGAAACTAAACTACCAATACTTTGGTTCATAGACTGTCCAATGGTGTCTACGTCATTGGTTACACGGGATAGTGTATCGCCGTAACTATGGTTATCAAAATATTTAAGTGGCAATTTATTGATTTTGCTAGAAATCTCATTACGCATTTTCTTGCTAAATTTTTGGGTAATCGTTGCCATAATAAAACTTTGTGCATAGCCTAATAGTCCACTTGTGATATATAGCGAACCAACAAAAATGGCAATTTGTGTTACTCGCTCCAAGTTAGTTTGTGAGGTAAGTCCTTTGGTTATCTCATCTGTAATTTTACTAATTTGGTCTGGCCCTGCAATCGTCATAACCGAACTAATCGCTGCTAAAATAACAGCAACTAGAATAGCTGGCCAGAAAGTTTTGCTGTATCGGATTAGTTTTTTAATGGCGGTTTTGAAATCTTTTGGTTTTTCTGCTGCGCCGCGCATTGGTCCACGTCGCATGGGTCTTGGTCGATTGTTTTGATTATCCATTTTCCAACTCCTCCTTACTTAATTGAGATAATGCAATTTCTTGGTAAACTTGGCAATTTTTCATCAACTCTTTATGCGTTCCGCATCCTACCATCTTGCCTTCTTCTAATACAATAATTTTATCTGCATTTTTAATCGTTCCAATTCTTTGTGCTACAATTAAAGTCGTTGCGTCTTTGGTGTATTCTTTTAATTCTTTACGAAGCACAAAGTCTGTTTTGTAGTCTAAGGCAGAAAAACTATCGTCAAAAATATAGATTTCTGGGTCTCTTGCGATTGCCCTTGCAATGGCAAGTCTTTGCTTTTGCCCTCCACTGACATTGGTTCCACCTTGCGCAATCGGTGCTTGGTAGGTTTCTGGTAATTTTTCGACAAATTCACTGGCTTGTGCCACACGGATTGCCTCTTGCATTTTGGTTTCAGTTGGCTTTTCCTTGTCTGTTTTTCCATAGGTTACATTTGACTCCACAGTTCCACGGAAAAGCACTGCCTTTTGTGGGATATATCCTAATTTGTTATGTAATGCTTCTAGGGTATAATCTTTTACATTTACGCCATCGACCAAAACTTCTCCTTCGGTTACATCATAAAATCTTGGTACTAAGTTAATGAGTGTAGATTTTCCAGAACCGGTTGACCCAATAAAGGCAATGGTTTGCCCTTGTTCCGCGGTAAAACTAATGTGTTCCAAAATTGGCTCGTCTGCGTCTGGATATTGGAAAGATACATTGCGAAACTCAACGGTTCCTTTGCTCTTTCCCTTGGTTACGGTTCCATCTTTAATATGTGCCTCTGTTTCTAATACTTCTAAGATACGTTTAGCAGAAACTTGTGCTCTTGGTAGCATAATGAATATCATAATGAGCATCATAAATGCCATAATCACTTGCATGGAATACGAAGAGAATACAACCATATCACTGAATAGCCCCAATCGGTCTGGCAAAGCTGCTGCATTGATTAAATATGCTCCTATAATATAAATTCCTAAACTAATGCCAGACATTACGAACTGCATAATTGGCGACATTAGGCCTGACATACGGTGAACAAATAGGTTGGTTTTGGTTAGTTCTTCATTGGCGTCATTAAATTTTTCTTTTTGGTATTCTTCTGCATTAAATGCTCTTACAACACGAATTCCTTTTAGATTTTCTCTTGTAACACGGTTTAGGTTATCTGTTAAAGTTTGGATTTTACGGTTCTTTGGTAGAGTTATAGCAATCAAAATAGAAATGAGCATAATTACCACTAATACTGCTCCCCCTGTTAATACCGTCCATTCAAAGTTCTTTCCTGCAATCTTGCTAATTGCCCACACAGCAGTAATTGGTGCTTTCATGGTTAATTGCAAGCCCATCGCTACGAGCATTTGAATTTGTGTTACATCATTGGTAGTTCTGGTAATTAAACTACTGGTGGAGAACTTTTTTAGTTCTTCCATCCCAAAACTTTCTACTTGATAAAACACATCTCTTCTGAGATTTTTGGAAAAGTTAGACCCTACATAGGAGGCAAAAAATCCTGTGATGATGGCGGCTGTTAAACTGCCAAAAGCACAAAGTAGCATATATGCTCCTTGTTCTAAAATTTCTCCCATCGTGCTCCCTTCGGTTTGTACTAATTTGGTAATACTGGACATATAGTCTGGTAACTTTAGGTCTAGCCATACTTGAAATACAACAAATACAAGACAAACTAAGACCAGTCCGATTGATTTTTTATCCATTCGTTTTAGTATCTTTAACATTTTTCTCTTCCCTTTCCTGTATATTTTTTAGCACTTTTTCTAAGGTGTCTAATACCTTTTTTAATTCCGTTGGTTCAATCCCTTTTAAGGCTTGTGCCCCAAACTGGTCGCCAATTTTTTGCATATCTCGCAATATTGCTTCTCCGATTGGCGTAATGGTAATTGCTTTATATCTTGAACCTTCTTTACTTTTCTTACGCAAAATCATCTGTTTTTGTTCCAATCGGCTCAAAATTCCTGCAATCGTTGGATTACTTAGATTAAAATATTCCTCTAAGTCTTTAGCATGCACTTCTTTGTCTGCATGTTCTTTAATATAAATCAGTAGATCTAACTGTGCTTTTGTGAGCCACGCTTCTTGTCCTTTCATATCTTTATCACACTGTCTTCTTCCTTCTTTTTGAATTTGTTTGACCAGATTAAAAAAACGAATTCTATCTTCCATGCTTCTCCTCCTGCATAAAAAATACTATACTAAGATAGCATGCTATCTTAGTATAGTATCCTTCCATTTTTTTGTAAATGCTTTTCACAAAACTTTCACATAAAAACCTTTTAACGAATGATTACTTTGGTAATTTCTTGTCCATTGTCTTGATATTCAAATTGTACCTCATACGTTTTTCCGTTTTCGATTTCACTTTTTAGTTCATATACATCTTCCGTACGGTCTTCTCCCTTATATTCAACGTGGATTTTGAAATCTGCTACTAAATTACTGTTTCGGATGCTTTCTAATAGATTGTGGATTTCACTTGCTTTTCGTTTTCCTTCATATTTGCGAACTTGTGTATAGAATACATTATCTTCCCTTTTCGTATCTGAACTAGTTGCTGTTTCATTCTTCGGTGCAGTTACTTCGTTTTTCGGTGCTTCTACAATCTGGTTTTTCGTTTCTTCTACTTGGTTTTCAATGCTTGGCTCTGGCTCAGCTGTTATATCTGATTTTGAGAATATCATTTTCCAGCCAAGAAAAATGCAAAATATAGCTACGATTACACAAAGTATACAATATAGGGTACTATCTTTCATTTATTCTCTCCTTTTTTTGTTTATCTTACCTTACTTTTTTCTTTTTTTCAAATTCCAACAAATATTCCTTCTTATCCATTCCTCCTGCATATCCTATTAATTTTCCGTTTTTTCCAATCACACGATGGCATGGTATGATAATTCCAATCGGGTTATTATGATTTGCCATCCCAACTGCTCTTGCTGCCTTTGGATTTCCAATTCTCTTGGCAAGTTCGCTATATGAAATACTTGTCCCATAAGGGATTTTTTGCAATTCTTGCCATACACTTTCTTGAAAAGCAGTTCCTTTGGTTTGAATTGGAAGCGAGAACTGTTCTCGTTTTCCAGCAAAATATTCTTGTATTTGTTTTTTCGCTTCTTCTAAAAGTGGCGAACTTTCCTGCTTTTCTCCTACGGTTTGGCAAAAGTTACAAGCTACAAGCTTTCCATTTTCTTCTGCGATATGGATTGGTCCAATTTCTGTTTTAAGCCACGTTTCTTTCATATTTTTGCTCCTTTGCCTTTCTTAGAAATGCACCTCAAATGAGAAATGTTCTCACTTGAGGTGCATCTTTTTAGGCATATTTTGCATAGAACGCTTTTATTTCTGTCTTATCTAGCATACCGACACTGCGGTCTACTTCTTTTCCGTCTTTCATAACAATAAGCGTTGGAATTGCTTCAATTTCATATTGCATTGCAAGTTCTCTTTGCTCATCTACATTGATTTTTCCAACTGTTATGTTTTCTTCTTCTGCCACTTGGTCTAACATTGGACCTATCATTTGGCAAGGTCCACACCAAGTTGCCCAAAAGTCTAATAATAGCAAGCCTTGGCTTGTCTTCTCTGCAAAATTTTCTTGGGTTAATTGAATAACTGCCATGTTTCCTCCTTTACTCTGGGTCTTTTACAAATAGGTTGCATTTGCAAATTCCTTCTTGCACAAATTCGTCGCAAGGACATAAGGTTGTTTCGTCTGCGTGCAAACGACAAGGACAATGTCCTTCTTTACGGCGAATTCCTTCTAATATTTTTTCAACATATTCACGGTCTGGATTAAAACGAT
The DNA here is from genome assembly GCA_947648765.1 of uncultured Clostridium sp. Taxonomy (GTDB): domain Bacteria; phylum Bacillota; class Clostridia; order TANB77; family CAG-508; genus CALYAK01. Next base: position 18,637 of record CANSOY010000009.1, on the reverse strand, counting down.
AACCTTTCATGGATATTCCTTTCTTCTTTCATTGTATGGAGTTTTCCTTGTTTTATGCAGGGAGTTCTATACTTTTCGATAACGCCATAGCCAGTATACACTTCCCGCAAGTTCCATAACCTCACTAATAAGTAGCATAATACCTGCTAGAACCGTAATAGTAAGAACGGTTTGCCATGGATTGAAGAAAATGAGTAAGCCTAATAGGAAGGATAAAACTCCTAAAATGAGTACAACAACCCAATTTTTTTCTTCCAAATATTTTAGTTGGAAAGCAAATTGGATACGAACTAAACTTTTCATCATAATCCAAAAACTAACCAATAATGGGAAAATGGAAATTACTCTTTCTTTCCAAGCAAGGATTAAAATTCCTGCTATAATTGAGAAAATTCCTTCTAAGATTTCATAACTATAGATTTTTTCTTCTTTGGATAAGAAAATATAGTTAATGATATGAGCAAGTCCTTCAATAACTGTTCCAATTCCAAATAGGACAATCACAAGTGTTAAAAATGCGCTTGGTTTACAAATGAGCAAAATAGCTGTGATTATCATAAGAATTGAAATTAGAACCGATGCTCTTTCGTGTTTTTTCAAATATTCAATAATCATTCTTTTCCTCCTCTTTTGTTTTATTCTTTTACCGTAATTTTCGTAATCACTGGTTGATTGGCTTTCAAAACAGTTCCATTATCATCTTCGACTTTGGTTTCTTCGCAAATGTGGTCTACAATTTCCATTCCAGATGTTACTTTTCCAAAGGCTGCATAGGCTCCGTCTAAGTATGTAGCATCTTGATGCACAATGAAGAATTGTGAACTTGCACTGTTTGGTGAAGAACTTCTTGCCATTGAAATAACACCTCTTTGATGGGAAAGGTTATTGGAAACGCCATTTTGTGCAAATTCTCCCTTAATATTCTTGCCAGCACCACCAAATCCGGTACCTTCTGGATCTCCACCTTGTATCATAAATCCGTCTATGATACGGTGGAATGTTAAGCCATCGTAGAAACCTTGTTTAGCAAGGTTTACAAAGTTTGTAACCGTAATTGGTGCTAAGTCTGCATCTAAGGTTGCTTCGATCGTTCCATAATCTTTTATTTCGATTGTAATGTCATAAGTTCCACTCAAGTATTCGTTTTCCACTTTTGGTTCCTCCTCTTTTTGGACTTCCTTTGGTACATCATTTACATGATTGCTTACCAAAGTAGGTTCGTTGTTCTTTTTCATGAGCTTGCCACAAGCCATTAGCAATAATATGACAACAACGGCTGCAAGGGCAATCCAAATCCATTTTTTCATACACTCCTCCTAACAAACAATATCCCCATTTTCTACTCTTTCATTTGGGTTCAAGAGGACAATTCCTTGTTCCGAGTCTGTACCAAGAACCAACACTTCGCTGACTACATCTGCTACTTTTCTTGGTGGGAAGTTTACCACTGCAATAATTTGCATATCAATTAGATCTTTTGGTTGATAGCATTGTGTAATTTGTGCTGACGAAGTTTTGATACCAATTTCCGGACCAAAGTCTATTTTTAGTTGATAGGCTGGCTTTCTTGCTTTTTCATTTTCGCGTGCATCAATAATGGTTCCAACACGAATGTCTATTTTTTCAAACTCTTCAATGGTTGCCATTTTTCTCCTCCTTTGCCTTTTGTATTTTTCTTTTCGCCCAAAATATATTCACCCTAATATATATCACAGAGAGGAGAAAAAAGCAATTGAAAGAGAGATTTTTTCTCATTTTGTCTTAAACCTCTTTATTGCGGATATAACTCTCTGTCCACTCTTTTGCTAGAATATCCATAAAAATGAGGTCATAATATTTACCATTGGTAAAGGCTGCTTGTCTTCTTCTACCATATTCCTTGAAACCACATTTTAGATAGCAACGATGTGCTCTTTCATTGCAAGCAAGGCAAGATAATTCAATATTGTTTAAGTTTAGGTACGAAAAACCATAATCTAAAATTAGACGTACCGCTTCTGTCCCATAACCTTTTTCTCTACTTTCCTTGTCTCCTATGAAAATACCAAGCGATGCAATTCTACGAATATGGTCTACTCGATTGAGTGAAACGGTACCAATTAGTTTATCGTCTGCTAAACGTACGATACTGAAATTGGCTTCTTCTGCTTGCATTTTCTTTAAGAATTCGACTTCTCCTTCTAGCCCTACAATGGCTCCACTACGACCAATATAGTCGGTGGTGGAAAAATCGTTTAGCCACTCCACAAATTGCTCTGCGTCTTCGGTTCGGATCGGTGCAAGATAGATATTATCTCCGACTAATTTTTTCACATAATTCATTTTTCTTTCCTCCTTTTGAAATAAAAAATACCTCACAAAGAAATCTTGGTTTAAGACTCCTTGTAAGGTTTATTTCTTACTTTATTCGTGTAGATAACGCCTGTTATCCTATGTCGCTCTAGCAAAATGCTATTAGACATACTCTTAAAACATAGGTATATTTTACCATAAACGAGAGCAGTTTGTCAATCGCATTTTCGGTTTATTTAATCAGTGGTTGAACAAATCTTGTAATATAGGCAATCTGTGTTTGCATGATATTTTCTGGTAATTCGTTAATCGGAAACCATTTGAGTTCTGTACTTTCTGCATCATGGCTCAATGTTCCCGTATAGTCAGTAACGACATAGACTACATCGGTATAGTATACCTCGTCTTGGTTGGGATAAATCATATGCACATTGGCAATCACATCATATAATTGTGGGTTTGCTATCACGAGCCCTGTTTCCTCTTTTATTTCTCTTACTAGTGCTTGTTCCAGCCTTTCTCCAAGTTCAATCGCACCTCCTGGAACACACCACAAGCCATTGTCTGTACGTTTTTCAAATAAAATTCCTTTTTCGTTATCATATATAATAGCAGTTGTAGCGGTTGCCATGATTGGACTATGTCCAATGTATTTTCTCATTTCTGAAATGTATCCCATCTTCATTTCCTCCCTTTTGTTGCTACTCATTATATCCTACATCGAAAAAAGAAGCAAATCTTTGAATTTACTTCTCTTTGAATTGCTACGTATGGAATATATAAAATAAAAATAATTTTTATAATAACAATTATTTTTTCTTCCGTAATGCAACTCATTTCAGATTGTAGTTTTTAGTCTTTCCATTGGTCTGTAAATGCCTTTAACTCTCTTTTTGTTTCTTCCGATAACTGATTATATTCGATATCACGAATTGCACCTTCCAGAGTGTATAAGTGTACTAAGCATATTTCTGGATATTTTAATTTTAATCGAAACCACGTATCTTTACTTCCAATTTTTTTTAATTCCTCTGCTGAATTTATCCCAATTGTTTTTAGTTTTCTTTCTATTTCTTTTCCAATATTTTTTAATGAACTTAATTCTGCCATTTGGGAACTCCTTTCCTTTACATATAATTCATCTATTATTACATTGGTTTCAAATTTTTGTTAAGTCTATCTACCATCCAAGCAATTCTATTTTTTCTTCCATCTTCTGTTTTAGCATCAAAGTATGCTTTGGCATAGGTTTTCTTTACGATAGGTATATTTTACCATAAACGAGAGCAGTTTGTCAATCGCATTTTCGGTTTATTTAATCAGTGGTTGAACAAATCTTGTAATATAGGCAATCTGTGTTTGCATGATATTTTCTGGTAATTCGTTAATCGGAAACCATTTGAGTTCTGTACTTTCTGCATCATGGCTCAATGTTCCCGTATAGTCAGTAACGACATAGACTACATCGGTATAGTATACCTCGTCTTGGTTGGGATAAATCATATGCACATTGGCAATCACATCATATAATTGTGGGTTTGCTATCACGAGCCCTGTTTCCTCTTTTATTTCTCTTACTAGTGCTTGTTCCAGCCTTTCTCCAAGTTCAATCGCACCTCCTGGAACACACCACAAGCCATTGTCTGTACGTTTTTCAAATAAAATTCCTTTTTCGTTATCATATATAATAGCAGTTGTAGCGGTTGCCATGATTGGACTATGTCCAATGTATTTTCTCATTTCTGAAATGTATCCCATCTTCATTTCCTCCCTTTTGTTGCTACTCATTATATCCTACATCGAAAAAAGAAGCAAATCTTTGAATTTACTTCTCTTTGAATTGCTACGTATGGAATATATAAAATAAAAATAATTTTTATAATAACAATTATTTTTTCTTCCGTAATGCAACTCATTTCAGATTGTAGTTTTTAGTCTTTCCATTGGTCTGTAAATGCCTTTAACTCTCTTTTTGTTTCTTCCGATAACTGATTATATTCGATATCACGAATTGCACCTTCCAGAGTGTATAAGTGTACTAAGCATATTTCTGGATATTTTAATTTTAATCGAAACCACGTATCTTTACTTCCAATTTTTTTTAATTCCTCTGCTGAATTTATCCCAATTGTTTTTAGTTTTCTTTCTATTTCTTTTCCAATATTTTTTAATGAACTTAATTCTGCCATTTGGGAACTCCTTTCCTTTACATATAATTCATCTATTATTACATTGGTTTCAAATTTTTGTTAAGTCTATCTACCATCCAAGCAATTCTATTTTTTCTTCCATCTTCTGTTTTAGCATCAAAGTATGCTTTGGCATAGGTTTTCTTTACGGATGGGGACATTGACTGAAAATTTTTATATGCAAGTTCGTATTTTTTTAATATAACAGATAATTCTCTGATATGTTCCTCTGTAATTTCTAAGGATTTTGAAGCATTCCATTGTCCATTAGATTTTGCTTCTTCTATTTTCTTTCTACCGTATTCAGTCATAATTCCTCTTTCTTCAAGAACTTTAGTTAAGTTTTTATTTTTTTCAGACCATTTGCTTTTATCTCTACGCATAGAAAAATATTTTTTATAGGTTTTATCATCTATACTCACAATCTGACCGTCAATCCAACCAAAACATAGTGCTTCTTCAAGTGCTTCACTTGCTTTTATTGTCTTTGGTTCTCCAGATTTTCTAAATAAAAGCCAAACACCATGATTGGATAAACAATTTTCAGATAACCAGTTTCTAAATTCTTCTCTATTAGCAAATTCTAATATACTATTCATTGCATATTCCCCTCTACAAATTACGATTTTTCAAGAAGATTATATCCCACATCAGAAAAAGAAGCAAACTTTTCAATTTGCTCCTTTCTTCTTTTCTTTCACTTGCCTAGCCATTTCTTTTTCTTTTCGCAAATGGATATCTCGTGAGAACGGTTGTATAAGCTAATCATATTCGCACAAATGCAAGTTGCATATAAGGCTCCTTGCACAAACTCTACCGCATTTGGTGTGAAGATATAGTTCCAATAGCCAAGCACATTATTTCCTACTGCTAACAGCAAAGCAATACTGCCAATGATATTATATTTACTCGTTTTTCGGTTATTTTTTATCTGCTGATTGGTTTGATATTCAATCAAACTTTCAATCGTTCCTTTTAATTGGATTAGTTCTTCTTGCGTCATTTTTCTACCATTCAAAAGTTCCGATATTTCTACATTTAATTCTTCTGCTAATGCTACTAATATGGAGATATCTGGCAATGTTTTTCCATTTTCCCAACGGCTAATGGATTTGTCTGTTACTCCCATTTTTTCTGCCAACTGCTCTTGTGTCATGCCTTTTTCTTTTCTTAATGTACTGATAAACTTTCCGATTTTTTCTTGTTCCATCTTTTTTACCTCCTATGCCGTCATTGTATATTTCTCTTCCTCAAAAGTACAGGACAGAGGCTGAGAGTGGACAAAAATTAGTCTTTTTTCTCGTTTACTAATTTTGCAAAAGAATTTGCATTTAAGATGGTATTGGACACAAACTTTCCATTCTGAAAGTTTGCCCAGTTATTTAGCACGCAAGGAGCATTTTTTGCTTTTTCCAATGTGTCAATTTTCACAAAGTGGAGCGGTATTTGCTTTTCTTTTGCATATTCGCTTAACTCTTTTACCTCATACTCTACATATGGACATTCTGGCGTGTAGTATATCGTAAAATCTTGGCAATCAATGTGCATTTTTCTTGCTGTATCTCTAAATTTAGGTGTATCACCATTGGCAAAGGATAGAGCTAACAATTCATAATCTGCAATCGTGTCCACTACTTGAAAGCCATAATGTTCAAAGAATTTCTTTTCCCCTAAGAAAGGTTTCTTCTTTTTGGAGCTAAGGGTACAAAGTCCACTCATTCCTTTTTCTTTGGCGTCTTGAATGGCATATTCTAATAGTTCTTTGGCAATTCCTTTTCCTTTGAAACTTCCTGCCACCCATAAGCAATAGATATATTCGTAATTTTTACCATCGATTGGAACCCATGCGGTTTCGATTGGTTCATATTCAATGAATATTTTTCCTCTCGCATTTAGTTTGCGAAACACATGACCATCTTTTAATTTACTTTTCATCCATTCTTTTTTTCGTTCCACTCCCAGTTGATGTTTTGGATCTCCAATAGCACAACAAATGTGCTCCTTTTCGATATTTTCCTGTGTTAAGTTGCTATATTCGTTCATTTTCTATCTCCTTTTTTGGATGGGATGTCGGATTACGGTTTTTAACTTACTGGCTTCACATCTTCTTGGGTCGCTCAAATAGATTTCATGATGGTATCTGCCTTGGTTAAAATCTAGTTCATATCCGTTTTCTTGTATGATTTCTTCCATTTTTTCAATGGTTTCTGGTTCGGTATCATATGATCCAATGTGCATACACTGAACGCAAACACCTTCGTCATAGGTTAAAAACTCTACTTTGGAAAAATCTTTCTTTTTCTTCTGCGTGGCTTCTTGTATCGCCCAATCAAATTCTTCTTTGGTTACAAAGTCTGGTAAACGCATCATCGAAATAAAGTGGAACTGGTCTTTTTGTGTATAATCGATCCCATCGTTTTTGCCCTCTTGCCACCATAATCCTTCTAATGGTGGTACCACATACTCGAAATATCCCTGTATTTTGTGGTCTCCTTTGTAACTCATTTTAATCGTAAAAGCAATCGTGTATAATAATTCAATCGTTGCCTTATATTCCCCGTTTTCCTCATTGGGATTGCCCTTTCCTCGTATGGCAAGATAATTCATTTTTGGAATTTCTACAATGCTTGGCTCTCGTGGTGGTAGATAAAATTCCTTATATTCTTTTTTATAATCAAATGGCATTTTTTCTCCTTTCTATCCTTCTATTCCGATATAAATGTCAATTTCTTGTTTTGTCATATCCTCTGTATTATTTTGGTATTCCTCAAAATCACATCGATAGGTTCTTTTCAAGTTCATCCTCCAGATTTCTTGCCATGCTTGTCCAACAGAATTTTGCACATCGCCGACGATATGAAATTTGGCATATTTCCCTTTTGGAATGATTGCACTTCCTCTATCTTCGCTCTTTTTACGAACCTCTGCACCTGCCAAAAATCGATATGGTTTTGTGTAATCTCCTTCATAATCTGTATAAAGTCCAATCGTTTTTCCGTTTACCTTATTCGGAATTTGGTCATAATTTCCCTTCTGAAAAAGTTTCTGCCACGTAAGTCCAATGTCTTGGATTGCCTTTCCATTTTGATTGCTGGTTCGGATACTAACTCCTACTACCATTTTTTCTTCTAATTCTACAATTTCATATTTCATATTGCTACCTCCTAACCGGAAGTATATCTTACTTAACTTGACAACTGCTTGTCATATTACTCATATTTTTTTAGCATTTTTTTCAGACTTTCTTTTATTCTCATTTTTGCCGTTTTTGGCGCCAAGACTTTTGCCGCTTCTCCAAAAGATAGAATATATCCATACACCCAATCATTTTCTGGATATTCTACTGTTACTACAAAATCACCATTTTCTTTTGGTGTAATCTCGTTTGGCTCAAACTCGTCATAGACACGGTAAGCCATTTCCTTGCTAATTTCTAGTTGGAGTGTGATGGTAGGAAACGACCTTTTTTGCTCGGTTGATGGTTCTGGTAGTGTTCTTTCAAAATGCTCATTTAGCACTTCTACCTCCTTCATACGAGCAATTTTGAAAATTCGGTAATCTTCCTTTTGCCTGCAATAACTGACAAGATACCAAGATTTATCCTTGAACCAAATTTGCAATGGCTCTACGGTTCTTTTTGTTTTCTGTCCATCCGTGTTAAAGTAGATAAATTGAACTAATTTCTTCTGCAAAATGGCTTTTTTCAAAATAGCAAACCATTCTTTTTGTGAGCCTTCTTTTCCCCAATTTGAAAAGTCTATTTTGAGCCAGTCATCTGCTTCTTTTTGGAAAATAGTGCTGAGTTTGGCAACAATGTCGTTTCCTGCTTGTCCAGTTACTTTGTCCATTCCTTGTAAAGCAAATAGAATTTGGTTTTGTTCTTCTTCCGAAAGAACGGTTTTGTTTAAGACAAACTCCTCTAATAGACCAATTCCGCCATCTTTTCCTTTGGTCGCATAAATGGGAATATTAGCTCTACTTAGTACCTCAATATCTCGGTAAATCGTTCTAGTGGATACTTCAAATCTTTCTGCTAATTCTTTGGCTGTTACTTTTTTCTTTTCTAACAAAAGATACACAATTTCAAATAATCTGCTATTGACTTGCATTTTTTCCTCCTAGGATTAGTATAGCATAAAAATACGACAACTAGATGTCATATTCGAAAAAAGATACGAAAAAAATTCGTATCTTTTTTCTATTTTTATTTTTTCTGAACTGGTATCCAAACTTCACAATAATATTTTTCGTCTTGCACGCCTTTTGGGAAATCTGCTGGATTGCTATACATTTCAATAAAATATCCTTCTGCAATCTGATAATTCTTCTCATTTGGTAGCCATTCTTGAAAGATTTTTTGATTGGTTGCTTGGATGGTCTTTTTCGTATCGCCAATACATGGGAAGATTGCCCAAGTATGCTTCGAAATTGTTTTGGTAGTAAAGCCTTCTGGAATTTCCATTCCTGGCTTAAAATCGTCTGCAATCATATATTCAAACTCGTTGCCTTTCATATCCTTATCATTGTTAATGCCATACTTGCCACAAATTGTGCTTCCTTTTTTCAAAAATTCTCCCCATAATTTCGGTACTTCGGTGAAAGCCTTTTCATACGGGAATGTTTTGGCAAACCCAATCACGGTAAAGGCTTCTTTTTCTTCTACTTTGTAATCCATGGTATAACCACCTTTCCTTTCCATACAAATTTGAAACGGTGCATAATTTTTAATCATAGCACCTTCTTTGCGAACAGCAAGTGGTGTAACGCCATGAAAGCGAAGAAAGGCTTTTGTAAAACTATCTGGCGATTCGTAACCATATTGCATTGCTAAATCAATAATTTTCTGGTCCGTACTCATTAAGTCTTGTCCAGCAAGAGATAATCTACGCTTTCTGATATACTCGCCAACTGTAATACCACAAAGCATTGAAAATCCTTTTTGAAAATAGAAAGGAGAAATCCCAACTTGTTTTGCAATTTCTGCAATCGTCAATTCCTCCAATATATTTTCTTCGATATAGTCAATAGCCTCACAAATTCTTTCTACCCATTCCATTGGCTTACTTTCCTTTCTGTTTGTAACTGTATTCTATCTCATTTCTTAGTGGTTTACCCGATTTTTTCTGCTATCTTTTGTCTATTTCCTGAATTTCAAAACGGCAATCTTCCTGTCTTAGAAAAATTGCCGTTTTCTCATTCTTTACTTGCTAGCACATACCCAGAATATTCATAAGTATTTCCTTTTACTAAAAGAGCACTACTGTAGCGTACTAAGGTATATCCTTTTTCTCTTAATTTTTCCATTAAATCCACATAATATGGTAGGTAGGCTTCTGAAATCACATAAATGTCTGCTTCCCCTTCTAATATTTCTTCTGTTGTTTGCGGATTTTCTCTTTGGTCAATCCAGTGGTAAAAACTCTCGTCTTCGTTCGGAAAATTCGCAAAAATATTCTTTTCAAAATATGGTAAGATGGCAGTTACAGAATACTGAAGTCCATAAATTTTCTTGCCTTGTTGAACTGGCTCTTTTAATACTTCTGCTATCGTGTGTCCATGGGAATAAATTTTTCTATTCTCCTCTAGGAAAGCCTTTCCACTCCATAATACTTGCATAACTAAAATAAAACAAATGCCAACGAGTAACACTGTTTTTTCCCACAACTTGGTCTTTTCTGACATACCTTGGTAAAAGATATACCAGACAAAAAATAGGACTTCGGTTAAGATACCAATGTGCCACGCATTGCAGTAATACGTTAAGAATAGGACTAAGATTGGAACCAAGAGGAAAATCATTTTTTGATCTTCTTTTTTGGCTCGGGTTAGGAATAGGATGGTAATTCCTCCGGTCAATATACAGCCTACTACATTAACCCATTTTTCTGTTATTTTCGAACTAATACTTGCTTCTCCTATCGTTTCTGCCGTTTTCTCCCAGAAATTCAAGTCTTTCCCTTTTGTGAATACCGGGATTTCTCCTTGTGGTATTAGTGTATAAATTAAGAAGCAATAATACAATCCTAGGATTAGAAATGGAACCCATACCTTCTTTTCTGCCAAAATGCTACGAATACTTTTTTCTTCTTTTAATCTCTTGCTTAGATATTCTAATAAATAGAGTACGAATAACGTTCCCGAAAGTAAACAGCCATGCAAGCAAATACTACTTAGGAGCGCTAGTCCAAGTGCATATTGGATTGGCTTTTCGGCTCGGTTAGGATACACTAGAGCGATATAGCATAAGGTTGGGAATAGCATACAATAACTTCTTGCTATGATGTTATATTGATAAAAAATATAATAGGTAAATGGCAGTAAAATCTTGATATACCATGGCACTTTTAGTTTGAATTCCAAAAGGATTAAGCCAATCACAGTAAACACAAGAGGAATTATCCCATAAAAGGAATAGTCTAACCCAAGTGTAATGGCAAACTTTAAGATTAAGTGCCATAAAACAGGGCTTCCTTCCGGTTTTACATACTGGAACACAATCTCTGAGACACTAGCATCTCTTGCTAAAAGCCATGCTTGTGCTTCATCCCCCCATCTCTCATGCGTCATATTTCCCCAAATGGAAGTACCAATAAAAATAGCAATTAGTAGGCTACGAACGAAAATCCATAGTATTTGTTTTGTCTTACCATTTTTCTTCACTAGCTGCATGTTTTTTTCCAATTTTTCTTCCCCTTTGCTCATTTTTTCGTTATAATATTACCATAAAAATAAATCGTGAACAATACCTAAAAAGGAGATATTTCGACAAATGAAACCATCATTTTTCAAACCATTTCTTACCTATCTCGGTATGTTTTTTGCTTGTATGTGTGCCTACCTAATTGTATTAACATGTGTGAATTGTATTCCAAAGAATTGGATTGCAAAGAATTTGCAAAAATCTTCCGAGGTTTTAATCCAAGAAAACGAAAAGCAAATTATTCCCTTACCACATAAGACAGAAGTTTTATTTAATTACTCGGATGTTTTAATGTTAAATCTAATTGCTTCTGTGGATGCCTCCCATCCTTTTGAGTCCACTCTACTTTCTCGCAAAAGTTATTTGCCAGAACAAGAGCAAACCCTTGATACTACACCAACCGAGTCCATCCCAGCCAATGAACAATACTTAGAGCCAAACAAAAACTGCTTAATTCGCGAGTTCTATGGCATGATGCATGGAGATACCCTTACTCACTCGTCCGAGTATGCCCGTTATTGGCATGGGCACCAAGTATTACTACGACCACTTTTGCTCTTCCTAGATTTACACGGTATTCGTATTTTCCTTTTGCTCGCCATGGCAATCCTCTTTGTTGCCTTTTGTATCGTAGCAGGAAAAAGACTTGGTATCTGCACAGCTTTAGCATTTGCGATGGGTCTTCTTAGTGCTTCCATTTTTACCTTAACACGTTCCATCAATGAGTCCCTTTTATTCCTGTTTACGCTTGCTAGTATGATTTTTCTTCTTTGTCGTTACACCAAAGGAAAAAAAGCTGGGATATTCTTTTTTATCATGGGGTCTATCATTAACTTTTTTGACTTGCTTACTTCGCCAATTCTAGGTTGCTTGCTTCCTCTTACCTTACTGTTATTGTGCAAGATAAAAGAAGAAAATGCAAATGGAAAAGAGTTATTGCAGACGTACCTTTCTTGTGGGCTTTTATGGCTCGCTGGGTATGGCTTTACTTGGCTTACCAAATGGCTTTTCGTTGATGTATTCTTTGGTCGAAACCTTACCTTGCAAGCCTTTGGGCAAATTGGGCTTCGTAGCGAAGGAGGCAGTTTCCCACTTTTAGTTGTTTTCGACCGTGTATCTTTCTTACTTGGTACGACAACACTTGTGGTAAATGGCGTCATTTGCGCTATTTTAGGAATAATACAGCTTATCCGTAACCGTAAAAACAGTATTCCCTATGCTAGAATTTGCCTTACCAGTTTGCCATTTTTGATGAGTTTTCTCATTCCGTTTTTATGGTGTGTTATCATTCGTAATCACTCGTTTTTCCACCCATTCTTTACTTACCGCTTGTTTAGTATTTCAATCATTCAGTTCTATGTTCTTATCTTACATTTTACAGGATATTATACCTGTATGGAACCGAAGCAATTACCAGAAAAATAACTTTTTATTGGAAAGGAGGAGATGTCTATGAAAAAGGGCATAAAAATACTGGCCATTACGCTTGGAATTTTACTCTTGTTCGCACTTCTTTTTGCTTGGATTGATTTTTCACGTGTGCAACAAGGAAAATTCCCACTGTTTTCGTTCTGTATTGCAGTTTATAAAGATGGTGGAACAAAGGAATATTTAGGACTCGGCTACAAGATTATCGATTACCACAAAGTAAATTGCTATGAAAAAGCACATATTGGTACATGGTTTTTAGCATATGACAACAATTTAGATGGTGGCGGACCATTTCCGGTTATGGGTCCTCTACCACTTACCAATGAATTGGTTCCGCTTCAAAATATACTGAATGGTATTCCATAAAAAGCAGTGCATGTAAATGCCTGCTTGTTCTTGGCTTATTTTCATTTTTATGCAAATCTGGAGTCGTAGTCCATATTTGCATAAATTGTCTGTATGATTGAAAAAATCCTACCACTAGACGAGAAAAACATTGCTATCCCAATCCAATGTATTTAACGAAAAAAGTTAGTCAATTTCGACTAACTTTTCTATGTTTAGATATTGTATTTCTTCTTTTCAGAATAGTGGGTATGTAGCAAATGATGTGCTTTTTCGCCACCCGCTTCTCCTAAATATTCTGCATAAATCTTTTTCAAAACTGGGTTTTCGTGAGATTTACGAACCACACTTTTTTCGTCAATTGAATACATCGACTCGGTTCGCTTTGCTCTTACATCAATGGTAGCACGAACTTTGGAGGTTTTAATCGGTTGACCGCCTCCCATTACACATCCGCCTGGACATGCCATAATCTCAACAAATTGGTAATCACTTTTTCCATCACGAATTTGGTTCATAATGGTTTGTGCATTGGCAAGGCCATGTGCTACCGCTACTTTTACTTCTTTTCCAGCGATTGTAACAGTTGCTTCTTTAATTCCTTCTTTTCCACGGACTGCTTCAAATTCCACTTTGGCAAGTTCCTGTCCTGTCATAAGTTCGGATACACTACGAAGAGCAGCTTCCATGACACCACCGGTTACACCAAAGATGGCTGCTGCACCAGATGCTTCGCCCATTGGGTCATCAAAGGCTTCGTCCTCTAATTCCACAAACTCAATGTTGGCTTGTTTTATCATACGAGCAAGTTCACGTGTGGTAAGAACTGCATCTACATCTTCCGTCATTTCTTCTCTTTGTCTTTCATATTTCTTGGCAATACATGGCATAACAGATACCACAAAAATATGCTCCGGATTGAATCCCATTTTTTCTGCATAGTAAGATTTCAAAAGTGCTCCAAACATTTGATGCGGAGATTTACAACTGGATAGATGTGGTAATAACTCTGGATAATTTCCTTCAATATATTTCACCCAAGCAGGACAGCAAGAAGTTATCATTGGAAGGTTATCATTGGCTTGGAAACGATGGATAAACTCGGTTCCTTCTTCCATGATGGTAAAATCTGCTCCTGTGTTGGTATCAAAGACTTTGTCAAAGCCTAGACGTTTTAGGGCATTGACCATTTTTCCGGTTACATTGGTTCCAATCGGAAGTCCAAACTCTTCTCCTAATCCAACACGAACCGCTGGTGCTGTTTGAACAATGACATAAGTGTCTGGGTCTTGTAACTTCTCCCAAACGACATCGCTAGACTCTTTTTCTTTCAAGGCTCCAACTGGACAGGCTTCAATACATTGTCCACAGAACGTACAGTTTACGTCATTTAGACTATGTCCTCCAACCGTTTCAATCTTAGAAGAAAATCCTCTTTGTGCGGTATCAATGGCTCCAATTTTTTGCATATTTTTACAAGCACCAATACATCTACGGCATAAGATACATTTGCTCGAGTCGCGCACAATGCAAGGCGATACATCATCGATGGTATCTGGGCTTCTTTCGCCTTGGTAAGTAATATTCGTTACGTTATATTTATGGGCTAGGTTTTGCAACTCGCAGTTTCCATTTCTCGTACAGGTTAGACATTCACGATTGTGGTTGGACAAAATGAGATCTAGTATCATTTTTCTACCTTCAATAACCTCTGGCGAATTGGTGGAAATGACCATTCCTTCCTCTACTTTCGTGATACAGGAAGTAGCAAATCCTCTTCTTCCTTCTACTTTGGTAATACAGATACGGCAATCTCCAATTTCGTTAATTTCTTTCAAAAAGCATAGGGTTGGAATATCTATCCCGACACTTCTAGCCGCTTCTAGTATGGTGGTTCCTTCTGGAACTTCTACCTCTTTTTGATCAATTTTCAAATGAACCATCTGCTACTTTCCTCCTTTCGCACTAATTGCATGGAATGGACATTTTGCAATACAAGTACCACATTTGATACATTTTTCTTTTTCAATACGGTGCTTGTTTGCTGGCTCGCCTTCAATGGCACCTACTGGACAATTTCGCTTACATAGTCCACAACCTCTACATAATTCTGGGTCAATCCAAATATTCGTTAATGCTTTACATTCTCCTGCTGAGCATTGTTTGTATTTAATATGCTCCAAATATTCTTCACGGAAATATTTTAGAGTAGATAAGACTGGGTTTGGTGCACTTTGTCCAAGTCCACAAATAGCGGTTTTGGCAATATTGATGGCAAGTGCTTCAAGTTCGTCTAATTCTTCTAGCGTTGCTTTTCCTTCACAGATTTTGGCTAGCATTTCGTGCATTCTTTTGGTTCCAATACGACATGGCGTACATTTTCCGCAAGACTCGTCAACCGTAAATTCGATATAGAATTTAGCAAGGTTTACCATACATTTGGTATCGTCCATTACAATCAGTCCACCAGACCCCATCATAGAGCCAATTTGTTTTAAGGACTCATAGTCGATTGGGGTATCTAAATGCTCTTTTGGAATACAACCTCCAGAAGGTCCTCCGGTTTGTGCTGCTTTGAAGGCTCTTCCGTTTGGTATTCCGCCACCAATGTCGTAAACAATTTCACGAAGGGTCGTTCCCATTGGCACTTCCACAAGTCCAATGTTTTGCACATTACCTCCTAGGGCAAATACCTTGGTTCCTTTTGAATTTTCGGTTCCGATGGAAGAAAACCATTCGGCTCCTTTTAAGATAATTTGTGTTACATTGGCATAGGTTTCTACATTATTGATTAAGGTCGGTTTTCCCCATAATCCCTTTTGTGCTGGGAATGGTGGTTTTACTCTTGGCTGTCCTCTTCTTCCTTCAATGGACTCGAGTAGGGCTGTTTCTTCTCCACAAACAAAGGCTCCTGCTCCTAAACGGATTTCAATAGCAAAGGAGTGGTTGCTTCCTAAGATATTTTCTCCTAATAGCCCATATTCTCTGGCTTGTTGGATGGCAATGGTAAGTCTATGGACAGCGATTGGATATTCAGCACGAACATAAATATATCCTTTGGTTGCGCCAATAGCATAGCCTGCAATCGTCATTGCTTCTAGTACAGTATGTGGATCACCTTCTAGAATACTACGGTCCATAAAGGCTCCTGGGTCGCCCTCATCTGCGTTACAAACCACATACTTTTGGTCTGCTTGTTCTTGTGCCGTTAGTTCCCATTTCTTGCCGGTTGGGAAACCTGCTCCGCCTCTACCACGAAGCCCAGATGCACTCATTTGTGCAATGACTTCTTCTGGCGACATTTCTTTCAAAACTTTTTCTAAGGCTCTGTATCCGTCAAAGGCAAGATATTCGTCAATGTTTTCTGGGTTTATCATACCACAGTTTTTGAGAACAATTCTCTTTTGCTTTTTATAGAAATTTAATTCGTCCAATGTTTTTACCTTAGAGCCATCCACATCTTGGCATAATAGTCGGTCAACAATTTGTCCTTGTTCAATGTGTGTTTCTACAATTTCTCGCACGTCTTCTGGCTTAACCATCGCATAGAATACATCTTCTGGACGGATGATAACGATTGGACCTTTGGCACAAAGTCCAAAACATCCAGTCATAATTACTTTGACGTTTTCAATATGCTTTTCTTCTAGAATTTTGCGAAATTCTTGCAAAATTTCTGGAGATTTTGACGATGTACAACCGGTTCCATGGCAGATTAAAATATGCTTTTCTCTGGTATCTGCATTGGTATTTTTGCGGAGTTCAATTTCTTGGTAAGTTTTGGTACGAATGGCTTCAATTTCTTCCCATGTCTTCATCCTAATTTCCTCCTTCTTCTTTTTCTAGGCTATCTAATACCTCGTCTAGTTTCTTAACCGTTGCATGCCCATATACCTCTTTGTTGACCGTAAAAACTGGTGCAATACCACAAGCACCAACACAACGTGTGGTATCAATGGAGAACTTTCCATCTGGTGTGGTTTTGCCTTCTTCAATTTGCAAACGCTCTTTTAAGCGGTCTAAAATCTTTTCCGATCCTTTTACAAAACACGCAGTTCCTAAGCAAACAGAGATATGGTACTTTCCTTTTGGCTCTAACGTAAATCTGGAATAGAAGGTAATCACGCCGTAAATCTCTGCCATTGGAATATCTAAATATTCGGAAATAGCAAACTGTGCTGGCTTTGGGATGTAACCATATTTTTCTTGCACCTCATTCAAAATCTGAATAAGATTATCTTTGGTAGCAACGTATTGCTCCAAAATTTGTCCAACTTCTTCACGTACTTTCTTTTCTACACAATCACACATAATATCTCCTTTTTCCCCTTTTTTCTTCATTATATTATCCACCAAAAAATTATACAAGGCATTTTGAAAATTTGTCCCATTTTTTCGACATCTTTTTTAACAAAAACTACTCCACTAGAGGAGTATGTGAACAAAGGCGAAAATATACCTGAAAAAGACGAAAGCGCAACCTTGGCAAGGTTGCGCTTTCAATCACTTATATCACTTTTCCATTCTATCTGTTGTTACTCAACTAATGTAATACGGGCATATCCATTACCACTATGTCCCGTTTCGTTGCCTCCACCTGGTGCTGGGAAAGATTTGTCTCCTGCTATCATTATATCACCAAATGAGCCTCCTCCGCCACCATTGCCGCCATACCGAACCATAAATGGCAGCTGAACCACCAGTGTATCCGCCACCCCCTCCCGCATACCCACCTTCGCCCATTCCGCCTCCTCCAAAACCTCCCTTACCGAACTGACTATCCGACCCTGTACCTCCACTTCCTCCGTTTCGCGGTGCCTTCCCGGCAAAAGAGGAATTTTCAGGTTTTCCATCACTTAACCAACCGCCGCCGCCTCCACCATTTCCCTTGCTGTTCCCGCCATGACCAACTCTAGCCAGAGGTGCCGAGCCAGCGGCGCCGCCAGGAGTAGGGAGGTTGGTCCCAGACCCACAACCACCTGCCCCTCCCCCAGAATATGCATTAAATCCGCCGCCGCCTCCAGCAACACAAAGCGGATATTGATCATTTGCATCAAAGTAGATAAAGCTCCCTCCTCCTCCGCTTCCCCTTGTTGCATTTGTATTCATTATTTCTCCACATCCACCAACTAAAATTCGGACATTTTTCACAGAATCAACACTAGTTGTCGTTTTTGCATAAGCTCCTTTGCCTCCCTTATCATGATTTCCGCCTTGAGCCCCCCAAACTTCTAGGATATATTTTCCAGGATTTAATGTTGTAGACTGTGCACTTCCTGTATATGCAAAATTAGTTGACGTCCACTTTGCTGTTTTCTCTCCTAAATTTCCTGCCTTATCCTTTACTGCTACTTTGAATACTCTATTACTTGATGTATCTATTCCCGTATATTGGTACGTATTACTTGCTGTCACTCCTACACTTGCATTTGCCAGATAATATGTATAAGCATCATTTTTTGTTGCTAGTCCAGAAAGAGCATCGCTTGCTCCACTTACTGTTGCATTTCCTGCTCTCGATGTTGGTACATAGACAATTTCAAATCCGGATAATGTAGGTCCTACTGTATCTCTTGTAAATACTAGATTACTACTTGTCTTACTTCTTCCAGATTTATCATAGATATATGCTGTTACTGTCCATGTTCCATCTGCCTCTATCTGGATTGTTCCATTGTTT
>CANSOY010000008.1 GCA_947648765.1 uncultured Clostridium sp. | reverse complement strand
AAGGATGCTGGATAACGTCCAGTGAGGGAAACCTTAAGGAAAGTGCAACAGAAAAGAACCGCCTGTAAAGGTAAGGGTGAAAAGGTGAGGTAAGAGCTCACCGCTGGTATGGTGACATACTGGGACTGTGTAAACCCCATCTGGAGCAACACCGAAACAAGAAGGCTAAGTCTGCTCGACATCTTCTTAACTTGGTGGCTTGAGCCATATAGCAATATGTGGACTAGATAAATGACTATTCAATGACAGAACCCGGCTTATCGACTTACTTCTAAATAAAAAACAAAAGGATGGAAGCAAATTTGTTTTCTATCCTTTTTCTTTTGGATACAAATTAGATACATTTGTGTCATATAACAATTCCAAAAAGAAAAGGAAGATTGGAAATGAATAAAATTTTAGTAATTGAAGATGAACCAGCAATCGCTGACTTGATTAAATTAGAACTTGAAATGCAAGGCTATCGCTTAAAAGTCGCAAAAGATGGAGAAGAAGGGATTGCCTTCTTGGAACAGGAAGCCTTTGATTTAGTCTTATTAGATATTATGCTGCCAAAAATAGATGGATATGAATTACTAGAATACATTAAGCAAGTATCTGACATGCCAACCATCTTTATTACTGCTAGAAGCAGTACCAATGATAAAATTAAAGGACTAAAAAAGGGTGCAGACGATTATATCACCAAACCTTTTGAAATGGGAGAATTAGTGGCACGAGTAGAAACAGTCTTGCGAAGATATCACAAAGGAAAAGAAGTACAAGAAATTGGAGATGTAGAAATCAACCTAGAAGCAAGAAAAGTTAAAAAAGATGGAAAAGAAGTGTTACTTACCCCAAAGGAATTTGACCTATTGCTATTATTCGTCCAAAACAAAAACTTTGCGTTATATAAAGAAACCATTTATGAAAAAATATGGGGAGAGGACCTAGAATTTGAAACCAGAACTTTGGACCTACACGTTCAACGTTTGCGAAAGAAACTAGGGTGGAAAGACAAAATTAAAACCATTTATAAAATCGGATACAAATTAGAGGTGTAATATGCAATTTTGGAAAAAGATGGTCTTGTTCATTGTGGCAACCATATCGATAATCCTATCCTTTAGCAGGTTATATATGGTAAAAAGTAATTTTAGCCATTCAATTGACAATGCTAGCAAGCAAGGGAATAATCAACATGCACTAGAAAAATATATCTTAGAGAACAATTTAGTTGAAACGATACGAAGAGGAGAAGAAGTAACAGAGGATAAAATGACAGAATGTATCCAATCCTTATATACACACTTAGACGCCAATTCAGAACTCGTTGCTTTCTATATCCCAGACTCGGATAAAGTGATATCCAATATGGAATGGATTGAACAGTTGGATTTTAGTAAAATGCTGACAGAAGAGGAACATTACTGGATTCGCCAAATGCAAGATAACCATTATCTATTCTTTTCTTCTTATTGGACCATCAATGGGAAGGTAATCTATATTATCAATGCGTATAATATCCAAGACATTTATGAAGAAAGAGATCGACAAAATCAACAAATCTTGGTGACAGATGTCATTATGATTGCCATTTCTGCTGTTGTTATTGGTGTTTTTGCAAGATACTTAACAAAGCCAATCAAAATCTTAAACCAAACTGCAAAACAGATTGCAGATGGAAAATTTGAACAAAGGGTAGATATACGAAGCAAAGACGAAATCGAAGAATTAGCCATTAGTTTCAACCGAATGGCAGAAGAAATTGAAAGTAAAATGAAGCAAAAGGATGATTTTATCACTGGTTTTACGCATGAGTTAAAAACGCCGATGACAGCAATTGTTGGATATGCAGATTTATTGCGTTTACGCCAATATGAGGAAAACGTATCGAAAAAGGCAATTAACACGATTTATCAAGAAGCGAAACGATTAGAAAATTTATCCTTTAAACTAATGGAATTAATGGCTTTATCCGAAAAGGGAATTTGCTGGCAAGATATTTCTACATCAGAACTTATCAAAAGCATTCAAAAGCAAGCACAAAACCAGGGGATAACAGCAAAATTAGAATTTGCCATGGATGAGACCGTCTTAAAACGGAGACCGAGAATTGTTAGAGGTGGTGCTTCGCAACTTAATTGAAAATGCAGAAAAAGCAGAACCAAAAGATAACAGAATACAAGTGGTAGGAAAGAAACAGAAAGATGGCTATAAAATAGAGGTAATAGACCATGGTAGGGGAATTCCAAAAGAGCAAATAGCAAGAGTAACCGAGGACTTTTATATGGTGGATAAATCAAGAAGCAGAAACAATGGCGGAAGTGGGATAGGGCTCTCTTTAGTGAAACGAATTCTGCTCTTACACCATACCGAATTAAAAATTGACAGTATCGAGGGAGAAGGAACTACCGTATCTTTTGAGTTAAAGGAGGGAAGAAATGAAAACTAATCGAAAAGGAAATTGGATTACACTACTTGTTCTATGTTTTGTCTTTGCCTCTTTCTTGGTGCCAAACTTTGTACTCTCCATGCAGGAAAAACAGTTAGAAGAACAAGTCTTTACGAGAGATAAGAAGATAAGTAAGTTAGATGTAGAAGCGGAAAAGATTTATTTGGTAAAGGCAATTCATGAAATTGAAGAAAACAGCAATTCCATTTTTACGCAGCAGAAACAAGTTGGTTATACGACAAAAGGAAAGAAAGAGGAGTTTCGCTTAACAGAGATTGGCAAGCAAATGGAAAAATTGCAGGATACTAGCATCCTGCAAGAGATTGGAATTGACATTCCAATCTCTTACACAATGTATTCTAATATAATAGGTTATCAGAATAATCACACACAATACTTTTTAGAAAATATCCAATTAGTGATTGAGGAAGATAAATATGAGTTGGTTAGGGAAAGCAAAACGAACAAACTTTTGAGCGTTGCTTGTGCAAAAGAAAAATTGCAGGAAGGAAGAAGCAAACAAGAGATTTTGCAAAGTTTTATTGAGTATTTAGATTTATATATTATTGACGACTGGAAGTACGAAGAAGGAATGATACAAGCAGAACAAAATAACAGACAATGGAAATATGAGATTAGACAAATGAAATCGGACAAGGCAGATTTGACAGTTGTACTACTTGAGGATGACGAATACTATATGCTAGGCGTTCGACCGCAAGATGATTTGTATCGAAGCGGAATGAATTATGTTATTGTAAACCCAAGTGTGGAGATAGTAGAAGCAGTAAGTGAATAGCTTTTTATAAATTGAGATACTTCCTTGCCAAAGGTCAAGAAAATGTGATTTGCAAGAGGAAGAGAGGAATTTTCAAAGAGAGTTAGAATACTAAAAATTTTTTAGAAATCATTAAGTAAATTTGCTATCTTTTTTGAAATATGGTATAATAAAGTGGTTCAAAGCAATCTGCTTTGAAATAAAAACAACGTAGAAAGAAGCGTGAGATTTCATGCCGGTGGATACCTCAACTTTGGTAGATATCCTCAGCCCACAGCTAGAGGAGACTCTGATTGATGAGCGCATTAGCCATCCAGAACGGAAAATATTTCTTGTGATCCGTACCGAATATTGCCTTGAAAAGGGGCAAAACCCAAAGGACGTGGAAACCAAATTAGGAACGATGTTCTGCATGAGAGTAAAATACGTTCCGTTCCTACATCGGGTTTTCTTGTGGGAATATCCAACTGAAAAAGAGGCGGGCTAACTTAGCCCGCACTCTTTTTTTATAACTCAAAATTATTTTGATAAACTAAATGGCTCATATCTTCTGGAAGGGGAGCCTCAAAAGCAAGACTTCTTCTTAAGATTGGATGCTCAAAACGAATACGAAAAGCATGAAGTGCTTGTCTGTCAATGAAAGAAGAGGTAGAACCATATAAGTCGTCGCCTAGAATAGGATGACCAATTGATTGGCAGTGTACTCGAATTTGGTGAGTTCGACCAGTTTCCAACAAAAAGCGAACTGTACTAAAATCTGCTGTTTCATTCAAGACTTGGTAATGAGTAATTGCAGTTTCTCCATTTGGGTCAATTTGCCTTTCAATGATGCTATCTTTTTTTCGCGCAATTCTACCAGTTAATACACCTTGTTTTTCCTCAAAAATTCCCTCACATAGACCAACATACTCTTTTTGAAAAACCTTGCTACGCATTTGTTCTACTAAACATTCTTGAATATATTCGTTTTTGGCAAAAACAACAATACCAGAAGTATTACGGTCTAAGCGATTAACAGGACGAATTTTTTTATGAATATTTTTAGCTTCAAAATAGCATTTGACACCATTGGAAAGACTATTGGTATAATGGGAAAAGGAAGGATGAACTGGAATTCCTGCTGGTTTATTAACCACAAGAAGTGAATCGTCTTCATACAAAATGGATAAATCCATAAAAGTAGAAGCAATATTGTCATTCTCTTCTTCAAAATCCAGTACAACTTCCACTAAATCTGCTGGAAAAATGTTATCCTTTGGTGTAGCGATTTCTTGGTTGCGAAAGATACAAGGCTCTTTTTTGATTTTATTAAACAAACGATTTGAGATATGAAACTGATTTTTTAGAACATCTAAAATCGTCTGGTATTCGTCGTTTTCTAAAATTTGATAGGATAATCTCATAATAATCTCCCTTCGTGTTACATAATTTCATTAAATAACAAGGAAGGTAAAATGTCAATATAAAAAATACAAGAAAAAACTTGTACTTTTCCAAAATTCTCTATATAATAGGTATGAAAATAAATAAAGGAGGAGATTTCAAGTGTCTTTTATTGATGACATTAAACAAAAAGCAAAAGCAGAAAAGAAAACAATCGTATTGCCAGAAAGCACAGATATTCGTACATTAGAAGCAACGGAGATGGTTTTGAAAGAAGGATATGCGGATATCATTTTGGTAGGAAATGAAACCGAAATTACAAAAATAGCAAAAGAGCATAATCTTTCGATTGAAGGAGCAAAGATTGTTAATCCATTAACAGCAAATAAAAAAGAAGAGTATGTAGAATATTTTTATGAACTTCGTAAAAACAAGGGAATTACACTAGAAGATGCAAAAAGAATGTTAGAGGACGAAGTATACTTTGGTATGATGATGGTAAAATCCGGAGATGCAGATGGACTTGTATCTGGAGCGTGCCATTCCACATCAGATACATTAAGACCAGCATTACAAATTTTGAAAACAGCACCTGGAACGAAATTAGTATCTGCATTCTTTTTAATGGTAGTGCCGGATTGTTCTTATGGAGAAAATGGGGCATTTGTCTTTGCAGACTGCGGGTTAAACGAATATCCAGATGCAGATGCTTTATCTGAAATTGCAATTTCTTCAAGTAAGAGTTTTGAACAACTAGTAGGAACAGAGGCAAAAGTAGCAATGCTTTCGTATTCAAGTTACGGTAGTGCTCATTCACCATTAACAGAAAAGGTAATTGAAGCAACAAAACTATTAAAAGAAAAAGCACCAGATTTGATTTGCGATGGAGAACTACAATTAGATGCTGCTATTATCCCAGAAATTGCTGCATCCAAGGCACCAGGAAGTCCTCTCAAAGGAAAAGCAAATACATTAGTATTCCCAGATCTAGATGCTGGAAATATTGGATATAAATTGGTACAAAGATTAGCAAAAGCAGAAGCGTATGGACCACTCTGCCAAGGAATTGCAAAACCAGTAAACGACTTATCTCGTGGATGCTCAAGCAAAGATATTGCCGGTGTGGTAGCAATTACTGCTCTACAAGCACAAGCTAACAATTAAGTCTATAAAAAATTTATATATTAGGAGGAAAAGAATGAAAGTATTAGTATTAAACTGTGGAAGTTCATCTTTGAAATATCAACTAATTGATATGGCAGATGAAGCTGTTATTGCAAAAGGAAATTGTGAAAGAATTGGAGGAGAAGGCTCTTTTCTTACCCACAAAGTAAATGGAGATAAGCATGTAATTGAAACAGCAATGCCAAACCATGAAGTGGCAATTTCTCTTGTGCTAGAACAATTAGTACATCCAGATTATGCAGTTGTAAAAAACTTAGATGAAATCAATGCAATTGGGCATCGTCTTGTACATGGAGGAGAGAAATTCAATAAACCAGTTTTAATCAATGAAGAGGTAGAAAAAGGAATTGAAGAATGCATTAGCCTTGCTCCAGCACATAACCCAGCAGGACTAGCTGGAATTCGTGCTTGCAAGAAAGTAATGCCAGGAAAACCAATGGTAGGAATTTTTGATACTGCTTTCCATCAAACTATTCCAGAAGAAAGATATATTTATCCAATCCCTTACAAATATTATGAGAAATATGGAGTTCGCAAATATGGTTTCCATGGAACATCACATTATTATGTATCTCATCGTGCAGCAGAGTTAATGGGTAAACCAGTAGAAGAATTAAAAACAGTAGTATGTCACTTAGGACAAGGAGCAAGTCTTTGTGCAGTAAAAGGTGGAGTTTCTGTTGATACAAGTATGGGATTAACACCAATGGCAGGTATTCCTATGTGTGCTCGTTCTGGTGATTTAGATCCATCGATTGTTACATTTTTAATGGAAAAAGAAGGACTTTCTCCAAAAGAAATGGACCAAGTATTAAATAAACAATCTGGTGTATTTGGTGTTTCTGGAATTTCTGTTGACTTTCGAGATATTGAAAAAGCAATGAAAGAAGGAGACAAAAGAGCAGCACTTGCAATGGATATGTACAACTACCGTGTAGCACAATATGTAGCGAAATATGCAGTTGCGATGGGAGGGCTTGATGTAATTGCTTTTGCTGGTGGTGTTGGAGAAAACGGAGATATTACAAGAGAAGGAATTTGCAAATACTTAGAATTCTTAGGTGTAAAGGTAGACCCAGCAAAGAATAATGGACTACGAGGAGAAGAAATGGACATTTCGACAAGCGATTCCAAAGTGAAAGTATGGCTTGTTCCAACAAATGAAGAATTAGTCATTGCAAGACAAACCAAAGAATTAGTAGAAGGAAAATAGGATGAAGGAACTAATCACAAAATATAAATCGATTATTACATACGGAATATTCGGAGTCTTGACAACAATTATCAATATTGTTTGTTATCAAGTATTATATAGCCAAGTACATATTTCAAATGTTGTAAGCAATATTATTGCATGGGTAATTGCAGTTGCTTTTGCTTATGTTACCAATAAAATATGGGTATTTGAGAGCAAAAGTTTAGAGCCTAAAGTGTTGCTTGCGGAAATATGGAAATTTGTTACTTGTAGACTAGCAACCGGTGCTTTAGATTTGGCAATTATGTATGTTGGTGTAGATCTCATGCATGGTCCATCCATGATGTTAAAAATTGTTTCCAATGTAATTGTGATTTTGTTAAATTATGTGGCAAGTAAAATTATCATATTTAAGAAAGAAAAGTAGAAATAGAGGAGATACTATAAAGAAGTATCTCCTCTAAATTATTTTTGAAAAATCCACTATAGCGGATGAACAAAATATAGCAATTTATTATCAAAGATTTTTTATTTTACAATCATTTGACATTATCGATTATTTATTGACAACAATATGCTTTTTTGTTATGATGTAGGAAGTATTATAAAGTAATGTGCTTTACAATAAATTCGAAGAAGACTGAAGGGATTACAATGAAAGAATTGATTAAGAAAAATAGAAATTTATTTCTCATATTGATAGATGTATTAGTTATCATTATTTGCTACTCAATATCAATTTTTTTCCTTAATATAAATATAACCAATTTCACAATTTTGCTAAAAGAAATGATGATAGCAATATTAGTTTATGAAATCTTTTTGAATATCTTTCAGATGTATCGAAACCTAACACAATATGAAGTCGGAAAAGATTACATCAAATATATTCTAAGTGCTTTTTTAGCAATGATGGTCATTTCTTGTTTTGATTATGTCTTTCAATTCCACTATTTAGCGTTTCGTTTGAATGTCCTAGCAGGAGTACTAACTGCTGGTGCTTTTGTTATGTACCGATTAGCAGGTCGTTCTATTTTGATAAGAAAAACTGGCTTTTTTACCAAAAAAGCACAAAACGAAAATGGAAAACAAATGAGCAATTTGCTTATCATTGGTGCTGGTATGGGGGCAAGAGAAATTATTATTGCAATCCAAAACTCAATGATGGATCGATACAATATTGTAGGAATTATTGATGACGATATTAGTAAAATAAACCGATATATTCTAGGAGTAAAAGTTTTAGGAAAGAGCTATGATATTCCTAAGATTGTAAAAGAAAATGAAGTAGATGTTATCTTTTTTGCAATTAACAAAATTGATGCTGTTTCAAGAAGAAAAATTTTAGAAATTTGCAAAGAAACAGGCATCAAAACAAGAGTGCTACCTACAACAGAAGATGTAATAAATAAACAAGGAGCAATTAACAGTCTAAGAGATGTGGAAATTGAGGACTTACTAGGAAGAGAAGCAGTTCACCTAGATAATAAGAACATCCAAAATCTTATCAAAGGAAAGACTGTCTTGGTAACAGGGGGGCGGAGGTTCTATTGGTTCAGAACTTTGTAGACAGATTATTAGGTACAGTCCAGAAAGATTGGTTATTTTAGATATTTATGAGAATAACTTATATGATATCGAAATCGAACTAAAAGCAGAACATCCAAAGGTGCGTATCGAAGCAGTAGTAGCAAGTGTTCGAGATAAAAAAAGACTAAAAGAAGTGTTCGAAGAATTTCAACCAAGCCTAGTATTTCATGCAGCAGCACATAAACATGTGCCATTGATGGAAAATAATCCGCTAGAAGCAGTTAAAAATAACATATTTGGAACATATAATGTGGTAAACTGTGCAGACGAATATGAAGTAGAAAAATTTGTACTAATTTCAACGGATAAAGCGGTAAATCCAACTAACATTATGGGAGCATCTAAACGAGTATGCGAAATGATTATTCAAGCAAAAGATAAGGTAAGCCAAACAGATTATGTAGCAGTAAGATTTGGAAATGTTCTAGGAAGTAATGGTTCTGTAATTCCTTTATTCAAAAGACAAATTGAAAAAGGCGGACCAATTACTGTAACACACAAAGACATCACAAGATTTTTTATGACTATACCAGAAGCAGTACAACTTATCTTACAAGCGGTTACTTATGAGGAAGGTGGAGAAATCTTTGTGCTAGATATGGGAGAACCGGTTAAGATTTATGATTTGGCAGTTAGTTTAATTAAATTGTTGGGATATGAGCCGAATGTAGATATTCCAATCCAAATCACGGGTTTAAGACCGGGAGAAAAGTTATATGAGGAAATTTTAATGGAAGAGGAAGGGCTAGAGGCAACAAAGCATGATAAGATATTTATCAGTCAGCCAGTACACTTAGAAATGAAAGAACTAGAAAAAAAGTTAAAAGCCCTTGCTAAGCTAGAATATGATGAAAACTATTCAAGAGAATATGTAAAAGAGGTCATGAAGGATGTTGTTCCAACATATAAAGAACCAAAAGAAGTAAATGTGAAAACGAGTGTGAAAATATGAAAAATATATACAGCAATATAAAAAATATTTTGGATAAAGTTTTAGCTTTTATTGCCTTAATTGTATTATCACCAGTTATGCTCGGCTTTGCAATAGCAATTAAAATAGAATCAAAGGGCAAGGTCTTTTTCAAGCAAAAGAGAATAGCAAAAGATAAGGAACTATTCGATATCTATAAATTTAGAACTATGAGGAGCGATACGCCCAAAGATACTCCTACCCATATGCTTGAAGATGCAGAAAAGTATATTACAAAAGTAGGAGGATTTATGCGCAAAACGAGTATTGACGAATTACCTCAACTAATAAATATACTAAAGGGAGAAATGAGTTTCATTGGGCCAAGACCTGCCCTTTGGAACCAAAATGATTTGATTGTAGAACGCGATAAATATGGCGCAAACAGCATAAAACCAGGATTAACCGGACTAGCACAGATAAACGGTCGAGATGAGTTAGAAATCCCAATTAAAGCAAAATTTGATGGTGAATATGCAAAAAAAATGTCCTTTTGGTTAGATGTACAAATATTTTTCAAGACAATTGGAAAAGTATTTATGCATAATGGAGTTGTAGAAGGAAAAGCAGAGGTGAAAAAGGATGAAAAAAGTGATAATTGCAGGAAAGGATAGCTATATTGGTTCTAACTTAAAACGATGGTTAGAACAAACAAAAAAAGACTATGCAGTAGAAGAAGTAGGGACCAGAGAAGATATTTGGAAAACAAAAGATTTTTCGGATTATGATGTAGTTGTTCATGTTGCAGGAATTGCTCATGTATCATCAGACCCAAAGTTAGAAAGTTTGTATTATGCTGTGAATAGGGATTTAGCACTAGATGTAGCTAAAAAAGCAAAGCAAGAAGGTGTAAAACAATTTATTTTTATGAGCAGCATGACTATCTATGGAAAAGATAGCACGATAGGAAAAGAAAAACTAATTGACAAAGATACAATTCCGAAAGCAACGGATTTTTATGGACAGAGCAAATTAGAGGCTGACAGGGAATTACAAAAATTGCAAGACGAAAATTTTAGAGTCGTGATTATTATAAAAACGATGGTATATGGTCCACAAAGCAAGGGGAAATTACCCACATTAAATAAAAAATCAAACCGTAATCCAAACATTACTGATATAGAGAACAAAAGAAGCATGATATATATAGAAAATCTATGTGAATTCATGAAACAATGTATTGACAACCTTTACTCTGGGATATATTACCCGCAAAACAAAGAATATCTAAGTACGAAAGAAATCATCAAAGTAATGTCAGAAAGCATGAATAGGAAGATTTGGTTTACAAAAATATTTAATCCATTTTTGAAATTACTCTCAAAAAAAATAAATATTATTAACAAAGTGTTTGGAAGTAAAATCTACAAGAAAGAATTATCTGGGGATTTTAGTTATTGTGTTGTAGACACAATAGAATCAATAAGGAGAAGCATATAGATGAAACTTTTAATTATATCTCAATACTACTATCCAGAACAATTTAGAATCAATAATATTTGTCAAGAATTAGTGAAACGAGGACATCAAGTTACAGTTCTTACAGGAATACCCAATTATCCAGAAGGAAAATTCTATCCAGGATATGGTTATAGAAAGAAAAGAACAGAAAGTAAGGATGGAGTTGAAATTATAAGACTACCTATTATTCCAAGAGGAAGAAATCCTTTGATGTTAATCTTAAATTATATATCTTTTGTAGTTAGCGGCTTTTTTTGGGCTAAATTTACGAGAAAAGATTTTGAACAAGTATTTATCTATGAAGTTTCCCCTATGACACAAGCCTTGCCTGGAATTTGGTATGGAAAAAGAAAAAAAGTAAAAAAAGATATATATGTAATGGATTTGTGGCCGGAAAGTATTGAACTGGCAACTAAAATAAGTAACAAATTTATATTAAAACAAGTTAACAAATTAGTGGACTACATATACAAAAATTGTGATACCATTCTCACATCATCGGAAAGTTTTATCGACAATATTCAAAAAAGAGGACATTCAAAAGCAAAGATGATGTTTTGGCCACAATATGCAGAAGAATTTTATTTGCCGCTCCAGAAAGAACAATCTAAAATTGAAGAGTTAGAAAATGATAAATTCAAAATTATATTTGCTGGTAACATTGGATATGCACAAGGGCTAGATATTGTAGTGGATACAGCTAAAATATTAAAGAAAAAGCAATTAAAGGCAAAATTCTATTTGATAGGAAATGGGAGAGCGAAAGAAGAATTAAAAGAAAAAGTAAAAAAAGATAAACTAGAAGATTATGTTCAATTTATCGATAAACAGCCAGCGGAAAAAATACCAGAATATTATGCTAATGCTGATATGGCATTTATAACATTAAAGAAAAACATCATATCAGATCAAATCCTACCAGCTAAACTTGCATCATATTTTGCTTGCGGTGTACCAATATTAGGTTGTGCTGACGGAGAGATTAAAGATGTGATAGAAAAATCAGAAGCTGGTTATTGTGTGGAAGCAGGTAATCCAAAAAAACTAGCAGAACAAATTGAGCAATGTATACAATTACCAGATAAAGAATGGAAGAATATGAGACAATTATCGAGGAAGTTTTATCTAGATAATTATGAACAACAATTATTGTTAGACAAATTTGAAGAAAAAATTCTGAAATGAAGAGGGAGAAAATGATGAAAGAATCAATTTTTGCTAATAAAACTTTAATGATTACAGGAGGTACAGGTTCATTTGGACATGCTGTACTAAACAGATTTTTAGATACTGACATAGGAGAAATCCGTATTTTTTCGCGAGATGAGAAAAAGCAGGACGATATGCGAAAAGAATATCACAACGATAAAATTAAATTTTACATAGGCGATGTAAGAGACTTAGCAAGCGTAAAGAATGCAATGCATAGAGTAGACTATATCTTTCATGCAGCAGCACTAAAACAAGTACCAAGTTGCGAATTCTTTCCACTAGAAGCAGTAAAAACAAATGTATTAGGAACAGAAAATGTTTTGACAGCTGCGATTGACGAAGGAGTGAAAAAGGTAATTTGCTTATCAACAGATAAAGCGGCTTATCCAGTAAATGCGATGGGAACTTCCAAAGCAATGATGGAAAAAGTAATTGTTGCAAAATCAAGAACAGTAAATCCAGAAAAAACAACCATTTGTGCTACTCGTTATGGAAATGTTATGTGTTCAAGAGGATCGGTTATTCCATTATTTATTGACCAAATTAAACAAGGAAAACCACTTACCATTACAGAACCTAAAATGACAAGATTTATTATGAGCTTAGAGGAAGCAGTTGAACTTGTTGTATTTGCTTTTGAAAATGCAAATGCTGGAGATATTATGGTACAAAAAGCACCGGCATGTACAATAGAGGTATTAGCACAAGCAGTAAAAGAAATATTTCATGCTAATGAAGAAACAAAAATTATCGGAATTAGACATGGCGAAAAAATGTATGAAACGCTTCTCACAAATGAAGAATGCACACATGCTATTGATATGGGAAATTTCTATCGTGTTCCATGCGATAAAAGAGACCTAAACTATGATAAATATTTTGTAGATGGAAATCAAGAAAGAAACCCACTAACAGAATTTAATTCTAACAATACCGATTTATTGAATGTAGAACAAGTAAAAGAAAAGTTAATGAAATTGGATTATATACAACAAGAATTAAAGGATTGGAAGAAATAGAAAATTATGAAGAAAGTAGATATGCATACGCATACTAATTTATCTAACGGAAGTGAATCTTCAATTTATGTATTACAGCAAGCACAGAAAAATGGGGTATCCGTATTATCGATAACCGATTTTAATACACTCCAATTTTACTTATCTTTGAATATGACAGAAGTTCGAAAATATTATACTGGACTATTAGTAACAGGTGTTGAAGTAAATTGCAAATTTGCTCACTATTGCAGTGATATGATAGGATATAATATAAAAGATTTAGACAGAATGCAAAGCTGGCTCCGAGCCAATACAGGTAAAGACAATACAAAAGAAGCACAAATGGAACAACTAGAGCACTACAAACAGGTGGCAAGAGAATTAGCTTTAGCTTTTGATGAAGCAATACAACTATCAGATGAACAACCACTTGCAGGAAAAGTAATGGCAAATAATTTAGCACATTATACAGAAAATATAGACAAAGTAAAAGGAATTGAGAAACCTAGCAATTTTTGGGTAGAGCATTGTTCTAATATTCAGTCTCCATTCTATTTTGATATGAGTAGATATAGACCGTCTTTAGAAGATTTTATTCAAATTGTGCATGAATGTGGAGGGCTTGTTTTTGTAGCCCACCCATTTGCTTATGCAGGTACAGAACAAAAATTGCAAGAATATTTAGAAACTTGTAAATCATATGGCGTTGATGGAATAGAATGCTACCAATGCTATAATGAAAATGTTACATATGCGACTGAACTTCCAATATCTTTTTGCAAAGCAAATGGACTATATATGTCAGGTGGAACAGACTTTCATAAAAGGAGTGGAGACCCAAGATATAGTGGAGTTGGAATTTTAGGAAGTGAGAAAATTAAAAATTATGCGGCATACATTCCTGAAGAGATAGTAGTGCCATGGATAGAACCAATACAAATACAGGAGCCTAGCAAAGATGATAGAGAAGATATGTCAAAATAAAATCTATAAAGAATGTATGAATAAAGTAATAAGAACCTCTAAAATAGATATAACATCATATATCGAAAGCGTTTCCACGAGGGCAATAGAAATAGCTGAAAAATTAGAGACAAATACTAGCATTATAAAAAAAGCAGTTGCTCTAACCTATATAGGATTAGCAATAGAAAAAGAAGATTATATTCAATCAAGTGGAATTTTAGCTGTTAAAATTCTCACGGAATTACAAGAAGATGAAGACACCATAGCAAGAGTATTGATGGCGATTGCCGGACAGGGAAACAAAGGAAAATCCATCAACCTATTTTCAGCGGTAATACTATTAGCAAATCTAGAAAAATTTGAAGATTATATGAAAATCAACGGAATACAAGATGAAGTAATACAGAAAATTAGTTTAAGTAAATTAGAAATCCTATATGAAGAAAAAATCTTGAAATATCAATTACGAATAGAAAGTGAAAATAGAGAGTTGCAATCGATAAAAGCTCAGATAGAAGATTTTATCTTTGGTTGTGCAAATATCTTACAATTAAAAGTGATAGAGGAATAGTAGATAAAAGAAAGGATGGAGTTATGAAGATATTAGTAACAGGGGCTAAAGGATTTATTGGAAAAAATTTAATAACGGAACTAAAAAATAGAAAATATACTGAAATATATGAGTGCGATAAAGATACAACAGACCTAGAATTAGAAGAATATGCAAAAAATTGTGAATTTGTATTTCATTTAGCAGGTGTAAATCGACCAGAAACAGAAGACGAATTCATGAAAGGTAACTTCGGATTTACTTCTGTGTTACTAGAAAAGTTAAAGAAATACCAAAATAAAGCACCTATCTTAATTACTTCATCGATTCAAGCAAAACTAGATAATCCTTATGGCAAGAGTAAAAAAGCTGGGGAAGATTTGATGTTCACTTATGAAAAAGAAACAGGAACTAGAGCACTTGTGTATCGTTTGCCAAATGTATTTGGTAAATGGTGTAGACCAAATTATAATAGTGTAATCGCAACCTTTTGCCATAATGTAGCAAGAAATATAGAAATCAAAATAAATGACCCTACGACTGTATTGAACTTAGTTTACATTGATGATGTAGTAGAAGAATTTATTGGTGCGTTAGAGGGAAGTCCTCATATTGAAGATAACTTTGGATACATCCCCACAGTTCACAATACGACCTTGGGAGAAATAGCAGAACGAATAAAAAGTTTTAAGACTTCTAGAGAAAATAGAATGTTACCTAATGTAAAAGACGAATTTGCCAAAAAGTTATATAGTACATATTTAAGTTATTTACTAGAAGATGAATTTGGTTATGAATTGAAAATGAATATTGACGAAAGAGGTTCTTTCACAGAGATGTTCAAGACAGAAGAAAGAGGACAAGTATCTGTCAACATTTCTAAACCAGGAATTGTAAAAGGAAACCATTGGCATCATACTAAAAATGAAAAGTTTGTAGTAGTGAGTGGTAAGGGAGTTATTCGCTTTCGAAAAATTGATTCAGATAAAGTGCAAGAATACTTTGTTAGTGGAGACAAAATTGAGGTAATTGATATTCCTTGTGGATATACTCACAATATCGAAAACATTGGAGATACTGACTTAGTGACTATTATGTGGGCAAATGAGTTATTTAATCCAAATAAACCAGATACTTACTATATGGAGGTATAGTATTTAGTGAGTAAAAATGTAAAGTTAGGATAGGAAGAAGAAGCAATGAATCTCTTTAATGTAGGAAAACAACTAATAGAAAAACATCCAAAGTGGCTAGGCATAGCAAGTAAAATTTATAGTAGTATTTCTTTTAACAAAATAAAAATACACGGTAAAAATAATACATTAACTAGAAGAAATGTATTTATGAAAAAATGCAAAATTAAAATTATAGGAAATAACAATTGCATTGAAATAGGGGATATGTCGTATTTGCAAAATACTAGCATAGCAATATATGGAGATAATAGTAAAATAGTACTTGGCAAAAAGGTATTTGTATCAAATGGCAATTTCTATTTAGAAGATAATAATAACAGTTTAGAAATTGGAAATAAAACTACTTTTTCAGGAAATACTCATTTAGCTGTTACAGAAGGAAAAAAGATAACAATAGGGGAAAATTGTTTGTTTTCTAGTAATGTAGTATTTCGAACAGGGGATAGCCACTCTATTCTAGACTTACAACAAGAGAGGATAAACTATGGTAAAGATATTATTATCGAGGATCATGTATGGTTTACACAAAATGTTACATTACTAAAAGGAGCAAAAATTTCAAGAGACTCTGTAGTTGCAACGGGAAGTATTGTTACAAAAGAGTTTGAAAAAGGAAATGTAATATTAGGAGGAAATCCAGCCAAAGTCATAAAGCAAGGTATCAACTGGTGTCACGAAAGGAGAGAATGAGGAATGAAAGATAAAATTGCAATACTAATTCCCTCATTGAATCCAGGTGAGAAACTAGTAAATTTAGTAGATGAACTATTGAAATGTGGTTGGAGAAATATCATTATTGTAAATGATGGATCAGAAGAAAGGTATAATCAATATTTTTCGAATCTAGAGGGAAAAGCAATTATCCTAAAACATGCTATTAACTTAGGAAAGGGGAGAGCATTAAAAACAGGATTTAATGAATATCTAAAAACATTTCCTAATTTAAGAGGGATTATTACAGTAGATTCTGATGGACAACATAAAGTGAAAGATGTAGAAAAAGTAGCACGAAAACTACTAGAAACAGAAAATGCAATGGTGCTAGGTGCGAGAGAATTTAATGAAAAACAAGTGCCATTCAAGAGTAGATATGGTAATAAAATTACTCGTGCTATATTTTCATTTTTAACTGGAATTAAAATAAAAGATACACAAACAGGATTACGAGGTATACCAACTAGATATATAGAAAAACTAATGAATATACCAGGAGAAAGATACGAATATGAAATGAATATGTTGATGTATGCTAAGAATTATGATATAGAAATTATAGAAGAAACTATTGAGACAGTATACATAGAAGAAAATAAGTCTTCACACTTTAATCCTCTAACAGATTCCTTTAGAATTTATCTTATTTTCCTAAAATACTTATTGTCATCAGCAATATCATTCATTATAGATATTGGATTGTATAAAATATTATTCAATTTATTGATTAATTCCATTGCAAATTATGCTGTAATGATAGCAACAATTGGATCTAGAATAGTATCTTCATTGGTAAACTATAAAATAAATAGAGATACTGTATTCAAATCTTCTAGTCGAAATTCAGTTATCAAATATTATATTCTTTGTATAATTCAAATGATGATTTCTGCTGGAATTGTCTCATATGTTTTTCAATTATTAGGTCAACAACATGAGGTAGTGATTAGAATAATCACAGATATTATTTTGTTTTTTATCAATTTCAAAATACAAAAAGAGTGGGTATTCAAAAAGAAAAGAGGGAACAAATGAGCTATATAATATGCTTTGCTATAATAATCGTAATAGCAGCTATGCTAGCAGAAATACTCAAAAAGAAGATAGACTTAACAATTCCAATAGCAGTTATGGGGATTGTACTTACTATTTACCCGTTTGGATTCTTTCAAAAGTTACATTGGGGTGTTTATGCCGTTTGTGCTATTGCTATTATCTCGATATTCTATCTAATATATAAAATTGTAAAAAATATTCAGGATAAAACAGAAAAAGAATTTATAAAAAGAATATTTACTCCCGGGTTATTAGTGTATATCATATTTTGGAGTATCTCAATTTATTTGAATAGAGGAAGAGTATTGAGTTCGTGGGACGAATTTTCACATTGGGGTCTCATTGTAAAAAATATGTTCCATTTTGACTCGTATGGGACAAATCCAGAAACTACACTGCTTTTTAGAGGCTATCCTCCATTTACTGCAATATTTGAGTATTTTTTCCTACAAATGCAACAAACATTTATAGAGTGGGATATCATTATAGCAATGAATATCCTTTATAGTTCATTGTTACTACCAATCTTCTATAGTATTGACTGGAAAAAAGGATTGGATAAATTGCTTATTTATGTACCTTTGTTATTTATAGTTCCTACAATCTTTAATAAAGATTTTTATACAACAATATATGTAGATACAATATTAGGAGTATTTATGGCATATATACTCTATGCTTATTTTTTCTATAAAGAAGAAAAAGTAAAATATATTAGTATTGGACTAGGTATCATAGCATTGCCCTTAATTAAATCAGCTGGAACTGGACTAGCTATATTGATATTACTAATTATTCTAGTCGACTTACTATGTTACAAAAAAATAAATAAAACAGATAAAGCGAATCGAAAAAAGTATATTCTTATATTAGGAATTATACTCTTATGTCTATTGCTAGGAAAATATTCGTGGGATATACATTTAAAGATTAACAACACAAGTGAGGCATGGGACACATCTAGCATTACATTTGAGAATATTGCTAAGTTATTAAGTGGAGAGGGAAAGGAATACCAATATACAGTAATAAAGAATTTTATAAAGAACTTTTTTGCTAATCCCCTAGATATTAGTATTGGTAGTATGACAACTCTAGGATTGATATTAGTATATATTTTATATAGTATCTTTATGATTTCTACCATAAAGAAGAATGGAACAGATGATCCTAAAAGGTATAAAATAGTGCTGTTGATGTTAATAATCTGTTGTGTGTTATATCTACTATCTTTAATGATATTATATATATTTACATATTCTGAATTTGAAGCAGTAAAATTAGCTGCATATGATAGATATTCGTTTATTTTTTTGACAGGAATGTTTTTGTTTAATACATATGTAATATTGAAAAATTTTAACGGAATCAAACAAGATAAACAAACAGCAATTATTCTAATTACAATTTTAGCAATGATTACTTCACATTATGTAATAAATAGGGTAATTCACAAAGATAACTTTATAGAAACAGCACAAAAAATGCGAAACAACTATAATGATATAACAAAGTATGAAAGCATACTAACTCAAAAAGATAAGATATATTATGTATCCTGTAATAGCACAGGATTCGATTCACATATAAGTAGATTTAATATGATACCATATCGAGTAGAAACTGCATTGGGATTGTTTGGAAGTTGGAGCTTAGGTAAGCCAAGATATGAAGGAGATATTTGGTCATTAGATATTGATATACAAAGTTGGAATGACATATTATTAAATCAAGGATTTACATATGTATACATTTTCAAAGCAGATGAAATATTTAAGCAGACATATGGAGAGTTATTTGAAAACAGCGAAAATATTAAAAATAAAACTTTATATAGGGTTGAAATAGAAGATAATACAGTAACTCTTATGGAATATTGAAAGTGAGGAATAAAAAATATGGAGAAATTAAAATTAATGACAATTATAGGAACGAGACCAGAAATTATCAGACTTTCAGCAGTTATAAAATGCGCAGATAAGTATTTTAATCATATTCTAGTTCACACAGGACAAAATTATGATTATACTTTGAACCAAGTCTTTTTTGAAGACTTAGGTTTGAGAGCGCCAGACCATTACCTGGAAAGTGTTGGAAAAGATTTAGGCGAAACAATGGGAAATATTATTGCTAAATCGTATGAAGTAATGCTACAAGAAAAGCCGGATGCAGTATTGCTTTTGGGAGATACCAATTCTGCCTTATCTGCGATTTCAGCAAAGAGATTAAAAATCCCAATTTTTCATATG
The DNA here is from genome assembly GCA_947648765.1 of uncultured Clostridium sp. Taxonomy (GTDB): domain Bacteria; phylum Bacillota; class Clostridia; order TANB77; family CAG-508; genus CALYAK01. The sequence continues at coordinate 25,499 of CANSOY010000008.1, read as the reverse complement.
GAAGCAGGAAATAGATGTTGGGACTGGAATGTATCTGAAATGATTAATCGAAAAATAGTAGATCATATCTCAGATATAAACCTTCCATATACAGAACATTCACGAAGATATTTATTATCGGAAGGAATTGACGGAAAAACTATTTTTGTTACAGGTTCTCCAATGAGGGAGGTCTTAAGAGACCATATTGAACAAATCGAGAAAAGTGATGTGCTAGATAGATTAAACCTAGAGAAAAATAAATATATTTTATTATCAGCACATAGGGAAGAAAATATAGATAACGAGGAAAATTTCATGTCTCTTATGAATGCAGTCAATGATATTGCAGAAAAATACCAAATGCCAGTTATTTATTCAACTCATCCAAGAAGTCAGAAATTCATTGAAAAGAGAAATTTCAAATTCCATCCATTAGTACAAAATTTAAAGCCTTTTGGCTTCATGGACTATAATAAATTGCAAAAAAATGCTTATTGTGTTCTTTCTGATAGCGGAACTCTATCAGAAGAAAGTGCAATGCTAGGATTTGCAGGAGTTTTAATCCGTACATCTACAGAGCGACCAGAAGTATTAGATAAAGGAAGTGTGGTAATTGGAGGAATTACATGAAAACAGGGAATATATTGACGAGTTTCATCAGGTAATCGCTCCTCATGTATACAGCCATATGCACCATATAACAGGCGCCCTTACCAGCATTACCATGGAGGAATTACAGACAGGACAGTAGAACAGGCATTAGAATTAGCAGTGTCTATGAGAGACAACCAAGAAGAAGTTGTTATGGCAGAAGATTATGCAGATACAAATGTATCTGTAAAAGTAGTAAAACTAATACAAAGTTATACAGATATTGTAAATAGGACAGTTTGGGGGAAGTAGATGAAAAAAAAAATAGTTCAAATTAACACTGTGTGCAATGGAAGTACAGGAAGGATTATGAACCAAATCCAAAAAGAAGCCGAAAAAGATGGTTGGGAAGTGTATAACTTTTATGGAAGAGGAGAACCAACGAATAATAATTGCCACAAAATTACAAATAAATTTCAAATATTATCAAGTGTTTTTTTGACAAGAATTTTTGGAAAGCACGGATATGCTTGCAAACAATCTACTAAAAGACTAATAAAACAAATCGAAGATATTAATCCAGATGTTATTCAACTACATAATATTCATGGATATTACCTAAACATTAAAAATCTGTTTAGCTACTTAAAAAGGTGTAATAAAGAAATTATATGGACATTACATGATTGTTGGACTTTTACAGGACATTGTGCACATTTCACTTTTCAAAAGTGTAACAACTGGAAAGAGCAATGTGGCAATTGTCCACAAAAAGGAGTCTATCCCAAATCATACTTTTTTGACAATTCAAAAAAGGAATATCAGATTAAGAAAGAATTGGTTATCTGACCTAGTAAAGCACTCATTCTTAAACAAATATCCTGTAAAAGTTGTTTCTAATGGAATTGACCTAGGAATATTTCAACCCACAAAAACAATTGATGTAAAAGAAAAATATAATATTCAAAAAAGTAAAAAAATTATCTTAGGAGTTGCAACAAATTGGGACAATCGCAAAGGCTTAAATGATTTTATAGAACTTGCCAAATATCTTTCTGATGATTATATTATTGTGATAGTAGGCTTAAAAAAAGAGCAAAAGAAAGGGTTGCCCAATAATATAATTGGAATTGAAAGAACAGAAAATATAGAAGAACTAGCAAACTGGTACACGATATCAGAGGTTCTATTCAATCCATCAAAAGAAGAATCTTTTTCTTTAGTAACAATAGAGTCAATGGCTTGTGGAACACCAGTGATAGCTTATAACAATAGCGCTGTCAAAGAGTTAATAAAGGTAGAAAATAAAGGACTACTTTTAGATGTCGATACCAGTTTAGAAATAAACATTAAACATATAATTGATTATCTAAAAGACGTACAGAAGATAGATAGGAAGTTAATTGAAAAATACAGTGTAGAAAACATGACAAAAGGATACATTCAATTATATGAAGATAAGATGTAATATGAAATCATTCTAAAACCAGAAGGAGAGACCAATGAAAGTTTTGTTTACTGCAAATATACCATCACCATATAGGATAGAGTTTTTCAATGAACTAAGTAAATATTGTGAACTGACAGTATTATTTGAACGAAATGATGCGAAAGATAGAAACAATGAGTGGCTAAGCAATAGAGAAATAACATTTGAAATGAAATATCTAAAAGGAATAAAAGTAGGAAACGAAACGGCATTTTGCCCAGAAATATTAAAATATTTGAAAAAGAAAAAGTATGATATAATTGTCATTGGAGGATATAGTACACCAACAGGAATGTATGCAATACAATATCTAAAGAATCACAAAGTGAATTTTATTTTGAATTGTGATGGGGGAATCATAAAAAATGATAGTAAGATAAAATATAAGATAAAGAAACATTTTATTAGTAGTGCCACAAAATGGATTAGCTCAGGAAATAAAGCGAGTGAATATTTAGAGTATTATGGAGCAAAAAGGTCAGATATATATGAGTATCCGTTTACATCCATTAGAGAAAAAGATATTATAGATAAGAAATTATCAACAACAGAAAAAGAAAAACTAAAGGAAGAATTAGGAATAGAAGAGAAAAGCATTGTTCTTGCTGTTGGACAATTTATACCCAGAAAAGGTTTTGATGTTTTGATAAAATCATCTCAATATATGCAAAAAGAAATTGGAATTTACATTATTGGTGGAAGAGCAACAGAAGAATATATTAACTTAAAATCAAGTTTACAAGCTGAAAATATCCATTTTTTAGACTTTAAGCGAAAAGTAGAAATAGAAAAATACTATAAAGTTGCAGATATATTTGTATTACCAACCAGAGAAGACATATGGGGATTAGTGATTAATGAGGCAATGGGATATGGATTACCAGTCATTACAACTAACCAATGTGTAGCAGGTCTAGAGTTAATCGAGGACGAAAAAAATGGATACATAGTATCAGTTGATAATGAAAAAGAGCTGGCTGAAAAAATAACGAAAATAATAGATGATAATCCGTTTGATATAGAAAAAATGGCTGGAAACAACATTAGAAAAATAAAAAAATACACAATAGAAGCTATGGCAAAGAAACATAAAGATATATTTGATCAAATTTTGAAAAAGGAAAATCTAGTATGAAAGTGATATATGTCTCAACAGTAGTAGCAAAAACTAAAATGGAGGAGATTATTCAAAACTCGCTTCAAAAACCTCTACAGTCAATACAAAAATTTCACAGATTAATTTGTGAAGGTTTTATATTGAATAATATAGAAGTAAAAACAATATCTTCAATACCGATGTCTAGAAAAATATCTAAGAAGATATTTTGGAAAGAAAAAAGGATGGTAGAAAACGGAGTAGAATATCAGTATATAACATTCTTTAACATAAAGATTTTAAGGCAGGTATGTACCTTTTTTGGAACCATTATTAAGGTTTTAGGGGAATTAAGAAATAAAAAAGAGAAAATTTTTATTTGTGATATACTAAACACAACAATAGCTTCAACTACACTTATTCTAAGTAAGATATTTCACTTTCAATGTATCGCAATAGTAACTGATTTGCCAAGAGACATCGGAGGTAAACGAAGTATTAGTAGAAAAATAAATGAATATTTGCAAAATAAATATGATGGATATATTCTATTAACAGAAGAAATGAACAATGTAGTAAATAGAAAAAACAAGAAATATGTTGTAATAGAAGGAACTGTAAATAAAAAAGAGGACTTGACACAGCCAGCACAAAAGTATGAAAACAAAGTATGCATCTATGCAGGAGGGCTTTATCAAAAATATGGAGTTTTGGCTTTAATAAAAGCATTTCAAAAAATGGAAGGAGATGAAGAACTGCATTTATATGGAAGTGGAGAATTAGAAGATTATATAAAAACAATTCAAAGTTAAAGAATCAAATTTATCGTAGTAGTTTCAAATTAAATAGTAGTTCAAGAAGAAAAAAAATCTACTCTACTAATAAATCCAAGATTTACTAATGAAGATTACACTGAATATTCTTTCCCATCGAAAAATATGGAATATATGTCAACAGGGACTCCTGTCCTAACTACTAATTTGCCGGGAATGCCAAATGAATATAAAGAATATGTATATTTATTTGAAGAAGAAAATGTAGATGGATTTTTTGAAAAGCTAAAAGAAGTATTAGGAAAGGATAAAAAAGCATTAGAATTGCAAGGTAATAAGGCAAAAGACTTTGTTTATAATTATAAGAACAATCAAGTACAAACGCAAAAAATAATAAAAATGATAGAGGAATAAAAGATGTTTGATACGATAAAAAACAAAAGAAAAATAATACTAAAGACTTATACAATTATTTTAATAATAGCTACAATTATTTTTAGTAGAAATACATTGATAACAGCGTGTATACTGGGATTTCATCAATCATTTTTCATACTAGTGATATTATATCTACCAGCATTTATCATGTATCTAATGAAAATAAGAAAAAAGGAAATAGAACTAAAGCGTTTCCTACCAATCATCATTATAATTACTGCTATTTTGATTTCAGTACTTATGAAAGGTGATTGGCAACTGTATAATTTTTCAATAATCTATTATATAATGGCAGCTATTATATTTGGAACGGTATTAGTTGACTTTAAACCTTTCTCAAAATATTACATCAATATTATGTTGATATTATCAATAATATCGCTGCTTGTTACTTATGTGGCTAAGCCATTTGTATTTTCACATAATTTAATTGCTCAGGTAGAGGAGAGTAACTTTGTTATTACAAACTCAGTTAATAATAAGTTTCTAAATCTAGGACTTGGCTTTGCAATGCTAATAGAAGATTATGATAGAAACTTCGGAATTTTTACAGAACCTAATTTTTATCAATTTTATTTGATAATAGCAATTATACTATTATTATTCACAAGCGATAAAATGAAGCTGAAAGAATGGGTTAAGATTGCTATTCTAGCATTAACAGTCTACTCTACTCAATCCACAACAGGAATTTTTATGCTAATAGGAGTGGGAGTAGTTATAATACTTAATTGTATCTTAGCAAATAAAAAAAATAGAAAGAAGTTATTGTTAACAACTGGAACAAGTGTGATAGTAGCTATTTTAATTTTATCAATGCCTCCTGTACAAAATAAAATATCAAGTGCATATCGAAAGGTTACGACAGAAAACGATTCTTCTAAGTCACGCTTTGGTAGTATAGAGTATACCCTAAAAGAATTTATGACAAGCCCGATTATTGGAAATGAAATTAGTGAGATATTGTGGTATGAAAATGATTTAACAAATACAACACTCACTATCGGAGCTATATATGGGATAATCCCTTGCCTTTGTCTTATTTATTACAATTGGAAATTCGCAAAACAATTTAAGCAAAAAAATCTAATCACTATTTGTATATTATTTCTTACTATGTTAGCATATAATTCACACTTCTTTTTAGGAGTACAATCCTTTTGGATGATATTATTACTGGGATTTTCCAATATAGGAGAGGAGGTAGTAAATGAAGATACTTTGGATAGTTAACACTATTTTCCCATATCCAGCAAAAAAACTAGGAATGACCGAAACACCTTTTGGAGGATGGCTAAATGGTTTAGTAGATACATTAAAGGAAGAAAATAATATTGAATTAGCTATTGCAACGGTGTATGATGGTAAAGAATTAAAAAAATATCAAGACGATAAATTTGTTTATTATCTTCTACCTGGTGCTCCAGCGGTGAAATATAATAAAAAAAACGAGCACTATTGGAAAATAATAAATAAAGAATTTAATCCAGATCTAGTACATATACATGGAACAGAATTTGCACACGGCTATGCTTTTCTAAATGTATGTCCAGAAGTGAAAAGTGTAGTCTCCATTCAAGGACTAATATCAAAATATGCCAAAGTTTATTATGCTAATATTGGAATGGCTGATATTATAAAGAATATAACTATTCGAGACATTGTAAGACAGGACAACATGATACAAGCAAAGAAGAAATTTGCAAAAAGGGGACAAAATGAAATTAGAATATTACAAAAAGTAAACACTGTTCTAGGCAGAACAACTTGGGACTATGCAAATGCGAAAGCAATTAATCCAAATCTAAAATATTATATTTCTAATGAAACATTAAGAAAAGAATTTTATGATGCAGAATGGAATATTAACAATATTGAGAAGCATTCGTTATTCACAAGTCAATCACATTATCCTATTAAAGGCGTTCATTATCTGTTTGAAACAGTATATCTATTAAAAAAAAGATATCCAGACATTAAATTATATATTGCTGGAGAGAATATTATGACCAATAGTAAAATTAGGAAAAATGGATATACCAAATATTTGCAAAAGCTAATTCAAAAGTACCACATTCAAGAAAATATTATTTATACAGGAATATTAACTGCAAATCAAATGAAAGAAAGGCTACTAAAAACACATATATTCATATTGCCATCAGCAATTGAAAATAGTTCTAATTCGTTAGGAGAAGCAATGCTATTAGGAATGCCATGTATTGCAACAAATACAGGTGGAACAGAGGACATGCTAAAGCATAAAACAGAGGGATTTTTATACTCTTATACAGAACCAGAAGTATGTGCAGAATATGTTACACAGTATTTTGAGAACGAGCAATTAGCAATGGACTATGGAAAAAATGCAAGAGAAACAGCACAGAAAAGGCACAATAAGAAAAATAATGCAAATACTATTATTAAAATATATAATGAGTTAATAACTGAAGAGGGAGAGGAATAATTTATTGCGAAAATGTATTACAAAGAGGTCTCTCATATAACATAAAAATGGTTAGGAGGAATTAAATGAGCGAAGGAAGAAGGTTAAAAGAAGAACCAAAAAAGAAAATAAAAAAGCCAAATATATTTTTGGTAATTATGGCTTTAGCATATATCATTATAACAGTTATATTTTATATTTCGATTGTTAAATTGAATTTATTGCCAACTCTATATTTTTCAATTTTTACAGCTATAATTGTAACACTTACACTTGCCCTTGCTTTAGGAATAGTAAAAGTGCACAAGACGATGAAAGTAAATATAATATGCCTTATAATTGCAATTGTATTTTCTGTTGCATATATTTTCGTTGCAAGATATACATTTGCAACGGGTGAATTTCTAAATAATGTATTTCAAGAAACTTCTCAAATAGAAGAATATTATCTTATAGTAAGAAAAAATGGAAAATTTAATAAAATAGAAGATGTGAAAGGACAAGATATTCATATCTTTCAAGTACCAGATGATACAAAACAAGAGGTAGAGAATAAAACAGGCAGTAAATTTAAGACGACGAGTAGCTTAATTGATTTAGCAAATGATTTACTAAAGGATAAAGTAAAAGTTATTCTAATTAGTTCTGCACAATATGATATGTTGGGAGAAGAGGTAGAAGATTTTAAGGAAAACACAAAAATATTATATTCTGCTAAGCATGAATTAGAAAAAGCCGAAGTTAAGGAAGAAACCTCAAAATATACAATTGAGAATGGAGTATTTAATATCTATATTAGTGGAATTGATACGGCAGGAAGTATTAAAAAAGTAGCAAGAAGTGATGCTAACATTATTGCAACTGTAAATACAAAGACTAATGAAATTTTATTAACCTCGATTCCAAGAGATTATTATGTGACATTGCATACTTATGGAAAAAAAGATAAACTAACACATTCTGGAATCTATGGAATCAATGAGACAGTGCAAACGGTAGAAGACCTATTAGATACAGATATTAACTATTATGTACGAGTAAACTTTACAACAGTTATTAAATTAGTAGATGTATTGGGTGGGGTAGATGTTCAATCTGAATATAACTTTTCTACAATGGGACATAGTTTCAAAAAAGGTATAAATCATGTAAATGGAGAGCAAGCCCTAGCTTTCAGTAGAGAAAGACATTCCTTTGCTGGTGGAGATAATCAGAGGGTGAAAAATCAACAACATGTGATTGAGGCAATTCTTAAGAAAACATTAAATAGCAATACTATTTTGACAAAATATACAAATATATTAAGTTCACTAGAAGGAAGTTTCCAAACTAACATTGAACAAGAAGAAATTAGCAAATTTGTAAAGAACCAATTAAATGGTATGCCTTCTTGGACAACGAAAAACAATGCTTTAACAGGAACAGGTAAGAGTAATCCTACTTATTCAATGGGAAGCCAGTTATTATATACAATGATACCAAATGAAGAATCAGTAGCAGATGCAAAACAACAAATCAAAACAATGTTAGAAAAATAATTGTTGTATTTATTTACAATTCTAAAAAGAAAAATTATATATTTCAAAATCCGCTATAGCGAACAGAATAAAGTAATATCCGCTATAGCGGATATTACTTTTGAAGGAAGTTGAAAAGGAGATGATAAAATGAAACTAGAAGAATACAAATCAGGTGAATTTATAAAAATGAATGACTACAAAGCGTTCATCCCAAGCAAAATAAATTATAACTGGGGTTGGGATGACACAAAACTGGATAAGCTATTAGCAGAAGCCAATAGACAAATTGGAGAATTGAATGCATATTCGTTGTTAATTCCAAATGTAGATTTATATATTAAAATGCATGTGAAAATTGAAGCTAATAAATCAAGTAGAATTGAGGGAACGAGAACGACGGTGGAAGAAGATTTACTGGATGTTGCAGATGTTAATCCAGAAAAACGAGATGATTGGGAAGAAGTCCAAAACTATGTAAAAGCTACAAACTATGGAGTAAAGAGAATTAGAGACGGGTTCCCGGTATGTACAAGACTAATAAGGGAAATTCACAAGGTACTAATGCAAGGAGTTCGAGGAGAATATAAAACCCCAGGAGAATTTAGAACATCGCAAAATTGGATAGGAGGTAGTATGCCAAGTACAGCAGTATATGTTCCTCCTCCACATACAGAAATTTCAGGATGCCTAACAGATTTTGAAAATTTTATCAATAATGAAGAAATCGATACACCAGACTTAATCAAAATTGCAATTTTACATTACCAATTCGAGTCAATACATCCATTTTTAGATGGTAATGGAAGAATTGGAAGGTTATTGATTCCATTATATATGCAAAGTAAGGGAATGCTAGAAAAATCATGCTTATATATTTCTGACTATATCGAAAGGAATAAAGATACCTATTATGATATGCTTACGAGAGTGAGAACTCATAATGATATGATTGGTTGGATAAAATTTTTCTTAAAAGCAGTGATTGAAACATCTAAAACTGCTAAAGATAAATTCAGAAAAGTAGTTGAACTTACAATGGAAATGGATAAAACTATAATGGATTTACCTGTAAAGCCAGAAAATGCAAGAAAAGTAATCGATTTGTTATATGATGAGCCAATACTGACTAGAAACAAAATGGCAGAGAAAACAGAAATCAAACTGACAACCATAAATGGTGTGGTTAATAGTTTACTACAAAGGCAAATAATTAAAGAAACAACAGGATATAATAGAAATCAAATTTTTGCTTTTGAAAAATATATTGAATTATTCTTAAAATAATTTATATCACGAAAAAATCAAAAAATTCGTGATATGGAAATTTATATCACGAAAAAATCAAAAAATTCGTGATATGGAAATTTATATCACGAAAAAATCAAAAAATTTGCCCTATGAAATATACTAAATAAATTCATTCTTTATATAACAATAAGATTAAACGCAAAAAATAACCAGAAAAGTTACTGTCCGCTATGGCGGACAACAATAGTATATATTCCTTACTAAAAAAACTATCGTAAGTTTCATATCCGCTATAGCGGATATTTTTCTTATTGACGAATGCTCACTTTTGCGTTAAGATAATCTAAAAACAAGAAAAGAGAAAAGCGATGAACAAACAAGATATTATCCAATATGGACTATCTTTACCGAATACTTATGAGGACCAGCCATTTCCAGATGACTATACCTCCATTGTCTTAAAGCATTGTGGCACAGGAAAATGGTTTGCCCTTATTATGGAAGTACAAGGAAAATGGTACCTAAATGTCAAAACAGATCCACTTGAATCAGAAATGTTGCGAAAGGCTTATTCATACATCATACCAGCTTATCATATGAACAAAGAGCATTGGAATACTATCATTCTAGGAGATGGTATAGACGAAAAAATAGTCTGCGAACTAATCCAAGAAAGTTATGAATTGACTTTGCCACGAAAAGGAAAAAAGAAGATATGAAGAAACAAATTGTTATGTTTGGTGGATGTTTCAATCCGCCACTCAATTCCCATTTCTCATTAGCAGACCAAGTTGCCAATGAATATGAAGAAATTGAAAAAATTGTATTTGTACCAGTCAACGGAAAATACCAGAAAGTGGATTTAATCTCAAACGAACATCGCTACCAAATGCTAAAAGCAGTTTGTGATAATAACCCCAATTTTGAAGTATCTCGTGTTGAATTGGACAGCCCAAGACCTCTATATACCGTAGAAACTCTACGAGAATTGCAAAAAGAATATCCAGACTTCGAAGTAGCCTTTCTAATTGGTAGTGATAACCTAAAGGAATTAGACACTTGGGAAAAAGCAGAAGAATTAGCAACAGAATTCAAGATTTATGTGTTAGAGAGAGCAAGAGATGAAATTGACCAAATCATTGACGCAAACGATTTCTTGAAAACACATGAACAAGCCTTTATCCCAGCCAAGAATAATGTAACGAGCAATCTAAGTTCCACTTTTGTTCGAAGGAAAATACGAGAGGGAAAAGGCATTCGCTATTTGACGCCAGACGAAGTTGTCCAATATATAGCAGAAAACCATCTATATGAAGAATAAGGAGAAAACTATGTTAAGTCGAGAAACATTATTCCAAGAAATGAATAGTGCCATTTTTTGGATTTATGAATATGTTGTAAGTTGTAATGCAAAAGGTGTTGTGATAGGAAACAGTGGAGGGAAAGACTCCGCTACTGTTCTTGCGATGGCTGTGAAAGCCTTAGGAGCAGATAAAGTGCTTGCGGTGGAAATGCCGTGTCTTTCTAATCCCAAGGACTTAGAAGATGCAAAGATGGTAGCAGAAACCTTTGGAGTTCGTTCCATTCAAGTAGATTTAAGCAATCCATACCAAGAATTAGAAGACAAAATTCAAACGCAATTAGAACAAAAACTAAACACAGAAAGCAAAGTAAATATGAAGCCACGACTTCGCATGATGACTTTATATTCTATCGCGCAAACACTTGGCTATCTTGTCATTGGAACAGGAAACCTTTGCGAAGCAATGGTTGGCTATACCACCAAATGGGGAGATAACAGTTCGGATTTTAATCCGATTGGAAACTTTACTGTCTCCGAAGTATTAGAGATAGGAGAATATCTTGGCGTTCCAATGCAAATCTTGCAAAAGGCTCCGAGCGATGGACTAGGAAACCAAACAGATGAACAGAAGATGGGTATTCGCTATCGCCAAATTGAACAAATGATTGAAACTGGCCAAACAGACGAAAGTGCCAAGCGAGAAATCTTAAAAAGATTTCAACTATCTGAACATAAAAGAAAACTGGTACCAACTTACCAGTTTCAAAGGAATAACTTTTTAATAAATCCGCTATAGCGGACAATTAAATAATTGTAGATGTTGGGATAAAATCGTCAGATGGAGGGTATACATACTCTTCATTTGGCTTTTTTGTTTCTTGGATGGAATTGATATGTAGAACAGGGATTTCGCCATGGTAATCGCCTTTTACAATGGTTCCTTCAATTTCAACCCAGCAAAAATCCTTGTATTGATATGCTGTATCACATTCACATAAAAAACCAACAACAACTGACTGAAAGTCTGAACTAATGACCATATTACGGGCAAGAACGAAGTTCTTTTCATTGAAATCCGATAAACGATATACATATCCGCTATAGCGGACACTCTGGCCAACATAATCCTCCAAATGGTCATGGACCACTTTCAAAACATCAGTATAATTATCGTTGGTTATTTCACAAACGGTATTATCTGTAGCACAGGAAGAACCTTTGTGAAAGAAAAAATCTGTATGGAATACTTTGGTACAAATGAAGATAATAACAAATGCAAGAAGAATTAAACCAATAATAAAAAGGATTTTTTTAATTCTTTTGGCATTTACTTTCAAATTACAAACAAACATAGATAAACCTCTTTTCCAAATTGCTTGTTACATTCTATGAAGTGGAGAATAGATTATGCTAGGAAATTCTACAATTATTCCAAAATTTTCTTGAAAAACACCTGAGATAGTGATATAGTACAAGAGTAATAAATTACACAGAAAAAGGAGCAAAACAATGGGAAAATTTTTTAAGTCGTATAGTGAAAAAGAAGTAAAGCGTGTTCAACCGATTATTGACAAAATCAATGGTTTAGAGGACGAAATCTCAAAATTATCTGACGAAGAGTTACGAGCAAAAACAGACGAATTTCGTACACAATTAAAAGAGGGGAAAACGCTAGACGATATATTGCCAGAAGCATTTACAGTCGTTCGCGAAGCATCCAAAAGAGTTCTAGGAATGAGACACTTTGATGTCCAACTAATTGGTGGTATTGTTTTACACCAAGGTAGAATTGCAGAAATGAAAACTGGTGAAGGAAAAACATTAGTAGCAACACTTCCAGTATATCTAAATGCACTTTCAGGAGAAGGCGTTCATGTTATTACTGTCAACGATTACCTAGCCAAAAGAGATAGCGAATGGATGGGAAAGGTTTATCGCTTTTTAGGTTTAACCGTAGGTCTTGTTATCAATGGAATGAACCCAAAGCAAAAACAAGATGCCTATAATTGTGATGTTACTTATGGTACAAACAATGAATTTGGCTTTGATTATCTAAGAGACAATATGGTAATCTACAAAAACCAATTAGTACAAAGAAAACTACACTATGCTATCGTAGACGAAATTGATAGTATTTTAATCGATGAGGCTCGTACACCACTCATTATTTCTGGTCGTGCCAACAAATCTTCTGACCTATATAAAAAGGCAGATTCTTTTGTTCGTAAACTAACACCAAAAGTAATTGTAGAAGAAGATGTAAAAGATTTTGAACAAGCAGAAAGCTTAGAAGAGTACGATTATGTTGTAGACTTAAAAGCAAAATCTGCAACCTTAACACAAAAAGGTATTAAGAAGGCAGAAGAAGAATTCAAACTAGAAAACTTTAATGATATTGAGAACTCTGAATTGGTACACAATGTAAATCAAGCATTACGCGCCCATGGCATTATGAAAAAAGATATTGACTACATTGTCAAAGATGGAGAAGTTCTAATCGTTGACGAGTTTACTGGAAGAATTATGGAAGGAAGAAGATACAATAATGGCTTACACCAAGCAATCGAAGCAAAAGAACATGTTACCATTGCAGACGAGTCAAAAACACTAGCAACCATTACCTTCCAAAACTACTTTAGAATGTATGAAAAACTATCTGGTATGACTGGTACAGCTATGACAGAGGAAGAAGAATTTGAAGAAATCTATAAATTAGATGTAATCGAAATTCCAACCAATAAACCAATGATTCGTGAAGATGAACCAGATGTAATTTACAAAAACGAAAATGCAAAATATCGTGCTATTATTCAAGATGTAAAAGCTTGCCACGAAAAAGGACAACCAGTTCTAGTTGGTACAGTATCAATTGAAAAATCTGAAAAATTAAGCGACTTGCTCAAAAAAGAAGGCATTAAGCACGAAGTCTTAAATGCAAAGAACCATGAAAAAGAGGCAGAAATTGTCGCACAAGCAGGTAAATTTGGAGCCGTTACAATCGCAACCAATATGGCAGGTCGTGGTACAGATATTATGCTTGGCGGTAATGCGGAATATTTAGCAAAACAAGAAATGCGCAAGCAAAAATATTCACAAGAGTTAATTGACCAAGCAACAGCATTCAATGAAACAGACGACCAACAAGTATTAGATGCGCGTGCGAAATTCAAAGAATTAGAAGCAAAATTTAACGAAACCATCCAAGAAGAAAAGCAAAAAGTAACAGAGGCTGGTGGATTACGCATTATTGGTACAGAAAGACACGAGTCTCGAAGAATTGATAACCAGTTAAGAGGCCGTAGCGGTCGTCAAGGAGATCCAGGAAGTTCTGACTTCTATATTGGACTAGACGATGACTTAATGAAAATCTTTGGTGGAGACGCCATTACTCGTGTATACAATACATTAGGTGCAGACGAAGATATGCCACTTTCTGCAAAAGTTCTTTCGAAATCTGTAGAAGCAGCACAAAGAAAGATTGAAAGTAGAAACTTTGGTATTCGTAAACATGTATTACAATATGATGATGTTATGAATTCACAAAGAGAAATTATCTATGGCGAAAGAAAACAAGTTTTAGATGGTGAAAACCTAAAGGATAAAATCAAAAAAATGTTAGACTTTGTTGTAGAAACCATCGCTACATCCTATATTACACCAGACGGAGAACTAAATCGTGAGGCTCTTATCGAAGAAGCAACGACAACTCTTGGCATTACAGATGCAAAAGAATTACTACAAGACGCAACATCTGAAACTGCTACTGATATACTAAAAGAAAAAGCTCATCAAATTTACGAAGAAAAAGAAGTAGAATTTGGCGAAGAAGATATGCGTGAACTTGAAAGAGTAGTTATGCTAAAGATTGTAGACCAACGCTGGATGGACCACATTGACAGTATGGATGAATTAAAAGATGGTATTGGACTTCGCGCTTATGGACAAAAAGACCCAGTTGTACAATATCGTTTAGAGGGATTTGATATGTTTGACCAAATGGTAAATGATATTAAATTTGATGTTGTTCGCTTTATGCTAAACGCCCGTAAAAGAGAAGGCGGTGTAGAGCGCACCGAAACCGTAAAAGTAACGAACGCGGCATTAGAAGATACAGCAATTAACTTAGTAGATGGAAATATTTCTGAAAAAGAAGGCGGTATGAAAAAGACAGTTGTCAATACAGAGCCGAAAGTTGGACGCAATGACCCATGCCCTTGCGGAAGTGGAAAGAAATATAAGAATTGCTGTGGAAAATAAAATTTGAACAAGTACTACAAGAATTATAAAGAAACAGCAAGAAAGAAATAGAATTAAAGTCTAAAATGTAAATCACATGAAAAAACATTAAAGAAGGATAAAAATGTTTAAACGATTAAAATTATCAGGTAATTTATTCAAGAAAGTAGCAAAAAACAGTAGCTGGTTAGTTTTTCAAAATATTTTTACAATGCTAGTTGGTGTTATAGTAACAGGCATAGTTGCAAGATATTTTGGAACGGAGAAATATGGAATTTTTAGTTATGTACTTTCTATAACTAGTTTATTTACAGGAATTGCGGCAGTAGGAATTAACCATATTGTAGTAAGAGATTTAACCCAACAACCAGAAAACGAGAGCAAAATAATAGGAACAAGCTTTATTATCAGAATTATATCAGCAATTATATTAACAATTGTTTCTGAGATAACGGTTATATTGCTAGTAAAAAATGATATCACATCTATCACTATTGGTCTGTTTTTATCACTAATGATGCTATTTAATAGTGCACAAATTATAGAATATTATTTACAGGCTAATATGAAAGTAAAGTATCAAGCTATATCAACGATAATTGCTTTTGTTTTTCTATCTACTCTAAAAATATTAACTGTTATATTTAAATTAGATATACGCTATTATGCTTTAACATATTTATTAGAAACTGTAGTATATGCAATTTTATTAATTGTTTCATATAGAATAATACAAAATAAAAAAGAGAATAAAAGTATATGGAGATTTGATAAAGTATATGCAAAAAAATTATTAAGTAAAGCATGGTATTTTGCATTATCTTCAATTATGGTAACAATCTATATGAGAATAGACCAAGTTATGTTAGGTGCTATGATAGTAGATAAGAGCCAAGTACGGAATATATTCAGCAGCTGTTAGAATTTCTGAAATGTGGGTTTTTGTTCCCAATGCTATTATAGCTTCTTTTAAGCCTATAATTATAAGCTATAAAAAGGCAAACGAAGAACAATATAAAATAAACTTGCAAAGATTATATACTATTACTTCAATTGTATGTGTAGTATTTGCTATTGGAATTACTATATTTTCAAAATTAATAGTATATATATTATATGGACAGGAATTTATAAATGCCTCTACCGTTTTATATATATTAATATGGAGTCTATGGTTTGGCATAATAGGAAATGTACATTATGTTTGGCTGGTATGTGAAAACAAAGAGAAATATAGCCTATTTTATTCATTTTCAGGAAGTTTTAGCAATATAATATGTAACCTAATATTTATTCGCAAGTATGGAATGTATGGAGCAGCGATTGCCACCTTAATTAGCCAATTCATAGCTAATGTATTATCTTTTGCTATATTCAAAGAAACAAGAGAACTAACAAAAAATGCTTTAGAAGCAATTTGCTTTATAGGTCCAATAAGATATATAAAAAATAATATAAGAGAAAGAAAATGTTTATAAGATTTATCTTAAATAAATCTTATAAACATATTTACGAGGAGATGATAAAATTGGAAGAAAAATTAGATAGAAGACTACAATTAGTAGAACTAGATATTCTAAAGGAATTTATAATGGTATGCGAAAAATTAAATCTAAAATATTTTTTGGAAGGTGGAACATTATTAGGGGCTATAAGACATGGAGGTTTCATTCCCTGGGATGATGATATTGATGTTTCTATGCCACGAGAAGACTACGAACTTTTTATAAAACAAGGACAAAGTTTATTAGGTGAAAAATATTTTATTCAAAATTATCAAACAGATAATGAGTGGATAGCAAATTTTACTAAAATAAGAAATTCAGAAACTACTTTTATAGAGAGTTCTGTTAAAAATTTAAATATAAATCATGGTGTATATATCGATGTATTTCCAATGGATGGGTATAATAGGAAAGCCAGAATTAGAAATTATATAAATTGGAAAAAATATGCACTATATGATATTCAAATAAGTAAAAAATATTCAAGTACCACTAAACCAATATCTTTTAAAGGTAAGATAGCATGGCTTCTTTCGGAATTATTTTATGGTAAAACTGAGATAAAAGACATATTGATAAAAAAAGACAAGATTGCTCAAAAATATAAGATTTCAAATAATGATTCTGTTTGCTGTTATTCATTTGCCACTCCTATAAAAGGATATTATATGCCTAAAAGTTATTATGGAGAAGGTGTGATGAAGAAGTTTGAAGATATTGAAGCTAGAGCACCAGAAAAATATGACCAGTTCTTAACGAGAGTGTTTGGCGATTATATGAAATTACCCCCAGAAGAACAAAGAATAGCCCATCATTATAATGAAGTAATTGATTTGGAGAAATCTTACAAAGATTATATGAATAATGACCAAATTAGAAATGCAGAGGATAAGACCTTTTAATAAATTCTGAAGCAAAAAATCAATCAACTAATCAAAAGGTGAAGGAAGCTTGCAATATACTTTACATTTTTTTAGGTATAGTGTTATAATTTATTTGTAAGATGTACTAAAAAGATGAAATAAAGGAGAAAACTATAATTGAAAAAATTAATATGCTTTGATATGGATGGAACAGTTAATATAGCGAATAAATTGATAGACGGTGCAAGAGAAACATTTGAATTTCTTAGAGAAAACAAGATAAAATATGTATTTATTACGAATAATTCTTCAAGAAATGTAAGTTCATATATAACCAAAATGCAAAATCTAGGAATTGAATGCAATATTGATAATTTTTTTACATCAGTTGAATTGACGAAGTTGTATTTGAAAAAAGAACAAGTAAAAGACATATATTTAGTTGGCACGAAAGATTTTTATAGCGAAATGAAAAAAGAATGTAATATTATCAATGAATATCAAAGAGGAGCAATTCAAAGAGTAGTAGTTGGGTTCGATACGGAACTTAACTATGAAAAATTAAGAATTGCAACTAAATATCTTGAAGATGGAATTCCTTTTATAGCAACTAATCCAGACTTAAGATGCCCAATAGAAGATGGCAGATATATCCCAGATTGTGGATCCATTTGTAATATGTTAACCTCTACAACAGGGGTGAAACCAATATATTTAGGAAAGCCTAATGGAGAAATGATAAGATATTTATGCGAAAAAGAGAAAATAAGTTTGGAAGACACGATGGTGGTTGGCGATAGATTATATACAGATATTTTAGTAGGTATAAATGCAGGATGCGATTCGGTGGCTGTATTAACAGGAGAAACCACCATGGATGAGATAAACAGCAGTTCATATCAACCAACCTTTGTACTCAATTCCATAAAAGAGCTTCCGAATTTGTTGAAAGGAAAATAAATCGTGAATAAAAGAATTATAGTAGAAGAAGATGCAATCGATAAACTACCTAATATAATAAAAGAATTTTCAAAAGTTTTAATAGTAACGACAGAAAGCCTATACAAATTATTTAATATTTGGATGGAGAATATAACAAAGCTAGATAATGTCGAAGTCCATTATCTAAAAGAATATTCGGTGAAGGAAGCATCTATAATCTCAAATCATCTAATCATAAACTATTTTGATTGTTTAGTTTCAATTGGTGGAGGGACAGTAAATGATACATGTAAATTAGCAGCAAAGTATAGTGAAAAAACATTTGTATCTGTACCAACAATAGTATCTAATGATGGAGTGTGTTCGAATACTGCCGTGCTAAAATTTGAAGGAAATCACACAGATGGATTACCAGCAAAAGCTCCTGATATAATAATGATAGATACCAATATTATAAAATCTTCTCCAATAAAATATTTGAAAGCAGGATTATGCGACATTGTATCAAACTACACAGCCCTATATGACTGGCAATTAGCTATAGAGAAAGATAAAGAAACTAGGAATGATGTAGCAAGAATAATATCTTCAAATGCATTGTACAATATATTAAATTTAAGTGAGCCAATAAATTCACAATCCAATTGGCATATAAAGCTAATATGCGAATCCTTAGTTTTATCAGGAATAGCAATGGAGATTAAAGGAAATACAAGACCTTGTAGTGGCTCGGAGCATTTGTTTAATCATGCAATTAATATGTTTCATCCCGAAATAAAAGTCTTACATGGACTTCTAGTAGGTTTAGGAGCATTAACAACTTCAATATGGCAAAGCCAGGATTATGAATTATTACTTAATTATTTTAGAAAAAATAAGATAGATATAAGACCAAGTGTACTAGGTATATCAGAAGATATATTTGCAGATGCATGGTTAAATGCAAGCTCAACAAGGCCAACAAGGTATACCATATTAAATGAAAAGAAACCATCAAGAGAAGAACTAATTAAAATATACAATAAAATAGAAAAGGAGAGATTTTAATGAAAGCATTTATTTTGGCGGCAGGAATAGGTTCAAGATTAAGACCAATAACAGATAATGTACCCAAGTGTATGGTGAAAGTGGGAAACGAAACAATAATAGAAAGGCAACTATCCTCGCTGATTAGCATAGGACTTAAAGAAATTTATGTATGTACAGGTTATAAAAATGAAGTTTTGGAAAAATTTATAAACGAAAAATATGATTTTGTAAGATTTATACATAATAACGACTATCTAACAACTAATAATATGTATTCAATGTTATTGACGAAAGACTATGCATATAATTCAGATGTAATTGTAATGAATGCAGATGTATTTGTAGAACCTGAATATATAAGAAAATTAGTAAATTCTGATTTGAAAAATTGTATATTAGTTGAAAAGGGCAGATTTGAAGAAGAAAATATGAAAATAACATATGATGGAAAGAAAATAACTGACATAAGTAAACAAATAGCAAAAGAAAATGCATATGGAACAACGATAGATATGTATAAATTTTCGAAAGAATTTACAATTAAATGGTTTGAAGTAATGGAAGATATAATATACAATCAAAATGAAAAAAATATGTGGAATGAAGTGGCAATTGATGAAATGTTGAAAAAGGCAGAAGTACAACCACTAGAAATTGGACATATGTGGTATGAAATAGATAATCACGAAGACTTAGAAAAAGCCAGAAACTTATTTAAGATATAGAAAACAATGGAGGACAAAGAAGTATTTGATTTTAATTTGTCAACAATCTGAGAAGTGTATAAAGCACTTCTTTTTTGTATAAACAAATAATCAATAGAAAGAGTAAACAAAACGCAAGAAAAATGTCAAAATGTAACAGAAAAGTAAAGAAAAAAGTATTTACGAAAAGTGAAAAATGCGATAAAATAAAAAAGAGAGTTTATTTTGGAACAATAAAATAGGAGAGGATTTTTTATGAAAAAGAAAAAGCAACAAGTAAACAAGAAAATTGTCATTTTTGCAGTAGCCATAATTGTTATTATATTTGCAATTTGTTTTTCAACAAATATCACAAAATCGATGAACAAAGGTCTACTGGAGCAAAGTAATACAAGCATTGTAGCAGAACAACCGACCCGTGCAGCAAAAGCGACAGAGCCAAAAGAATTTGTCTACTTATCGGACTTAGACTATATTACAGCAAATAATTGGTCCTATAATGGATGGAATGGACATTCTATTCAAAAAGATAAAAATCCAGATGGAGCAACCATCCGTCTAAAAATTGATGGAGCCAATAAAATTTATGTAAAAGGAATGGGAGTTCATGCCAAGGGACAATTGACTTATGATATTTCTTCTCTATCCAAACAATATTCCCGCTTTACTGCTGCTGTTGGAGTAGACGCTTCTAAAACGGCCTATTCCGATTTAGGAATTACTATTTCTGTATCCAATGACGGAAATACATGGCAACAATTATTCCAACGCAACCATATCCGAGCAGGGGCTGAGGGTTCTAAAGTTGATGTAGATATCTCAAACTATACCTTTTTAAGAATTTACGTAGACCCTCATGGAAGCAATAATAGCGACCATGCTGTAATCGCAAATGCAAAGCTTGTAACAGCAGATTATAACGAATCAGAAGATCCTACCAGTACTTACGATAAAGCACATCCGCTTTCCTATTATGATGAAATCTTAAATGCACAAACACCAGAATACAACATGGAACACAATTATCGTCTTATTCTCGAAAGAGAGGTTGTCCGAAAAATTGGATATGAAGAAATCCAAGCAGTTGCTACTTTCTATCCAGAAGCAAGAGAAACAATGGATTGGATTTTTAATCCAAATGATAACACTGTATTAGAGCAATGTGTTGCAGTAGGAGAACTTCGAAATGGCTTAACTTTCTTCAACCTACTTTCCGATTTATATAACGAATATAAAGACTGCTTGCAAACCGAAAATGGCTATGTCTACCAAAAGATGATGATTAGTATGGCAGCAAGTTATACCACAGATACGCTTTTGACACCACTTCAATTTGGTTCATATTATGCAAACTACGATTATATCGAACGTTTTCGCTTGATGAAGCAACTTTTGGATACTAATAAGTTTGATCGACCAGCTCAATTTAAGGGATTACCAGTAGAGTTAATGCGCCTAGTCACAAATGATGGTATACGAAATGACGAATATATATGGTTAAATGCCCATTCTGCAACCAAAGGAAGCAATAAATTCAACTGTCATTCTTATCAACCATATGTTCATCCACCACACTATGATCGAAATGAATTCTTTAATCTCGATAATAAGGCAAAGTATTCGAATAAATATAAATTAGATGAATATGGTGTACCTTTTGGAGATGGAAGAACACAAAGATACTGGATGGTAATGGAAGCAGGTGGTATCTGCTGGAACATTTCTCGTTTAGGTCAGAGTGTTGCCAGAGTAAATGGTATTCCATCTACAGGTGCTTACCAACCAGGACATGAACCATATTTCTTCTATACAACCAATAGTAGCGGAAAAGGTGTATGGCAAATCAACTATAATGTAGGAGGCTGGGGCGTATGTAGTACAACATGGGGCGGAAGCTATCGTTATCGTCTACCAATGGACTGGGCAAATAAATACTTTACTGATCAAGCCGTTGGCGGAGCAAAGGGTGGCACCAGTTCAGGATATATTGTTCTTGCACAAGCAAACCTAAACGACTATGAGAATTACACAAAATCTGTTTGGTATAATTTACTTGCAAATTCTTATACCAATAACCAAGATAAGCTAAAGGCATATAGTAAATCATTAGAAATACAGCCATTAAACTTGGATTCTTACGATAACCTAATCAAACTTTATATTGCGATGGGAGACGAAGTAACTAATGCAGAGTGGTGTGCACTTGCTAACAAAATTATTGACAATTATACATTTTTCCCACCAGCATCGTATGATTTAATTAAAGTTGTTAATCCACATATTTCAGACTTGCAAGATCGATTAGCAATGGATCAAAAGTTACAAGATTCTTTACAAAGAGCAAGTAATGCAACTGACCGAGATACATTACAAAGAACTGCAGTTGTGGAACTAGCAGGAGCTCTTTTAGGAAAAACAAAAGTAGATTTAGCAACATTTTCTTTTGATGGTGCTAATGCTGGCAAAATTATGATTGATAAAGCCTATGCAGACTATGACTTTTTACTATCCTACAGTTTAGATGGTGGAAATACCTATTCGGAACAAACAATGAATCATGCTATTCAATTAAGCGAAGAAGAGATTTTGAGCATTACGGGCAATAACGATATTAAACTTAAAATGAGTGGAACAGAGGCAGTCTATACCATCGACATTATTGATAACCCATGGCCGAAAGCAGTTTATGGAAATGATTTAGAAAACCGAATTGTAGATGCTAACTTAGATATGGAATGGCGTCTAAAAAATGAAGATGGAACCTGGCCAGAAAGATGGACTTCTTATGAAGAACAATCGCCAGATTTAACTGGAAATAAAGTTGTTCAAGTTCGCATGCGTTCAATGGGCAATAAAAAGTTCAGCAATACTAACGAATTTACCTTTACACAAGATGAAACCAATCTCGCTAAAAGATATATACCAGTATCACATTTAAGCGTCAAAGAAGCAGGAAGCCAAATCAATCCTGCAGCAAATGCCATTAGTGGTAACTATAACAACTATTGGAGAAGTGGCAGTAGCAGTGGACAAAAATATCTTGTTATTTCTTTTTCAAAACCAATCTACCTATCTGCAGTTGAATTCATTCCAGGACCAACGAATGGAAATGATGGAAGATTTACAAGTGCAACTATATATAACGGATCAAACTCTTGGCAATCCTATAAGCCTTGGGGCAACTTAAGTTATGCAACATCAGACAACAATATCAATGATGCAATCAGAGACAAACAAGTTTTTGATGTAAGAAGTACTTTCACAGACAAATTATCTAGTGTGCGTATTACTTTCAGTTCTGCTAGTACGTCCGTCAATGTAAGAGAAATTAACTTCTATCAAGATATGACAAAAGAACCACATCCTACAGCAGGAATTGGATATAGTACCGATCAGCCAACAAATGGAAATGTTGTAGCAAGATTAGTCAACAAAAGTTCTGACTCTGTAAGAATTACCAACAATGGTGGAAGTGATAGTTACACCTTCACGGAAAATGGAAGTTTTACTTTTGAATTTATTGATGACGATACCCAAAAAACTGGAAGTGCAACAGCAACCGTAAATTGGATTGACCGAGAAGCACCAACAGCAACCATCGAATATGATGTGACAACTACGACAAACGGCTCTGTTTTTGCTACCTTGAAACCAAGTGAAGATGTTACTGTTACTAGTATTGATAAGTACCGTGAAAATGCAGATGGAAAAGTAATCGATATTTCTGGGAACGTTTTAGAGGACCTGACTATTGATGAAGATGGCTATGTAAAAGATACTTATGGAAACACCCTTGGAAATGTTAGCCCGTTTAAGCACATCTTCCGCCAAAATGGCAGCTATACCTTTGAGTTTGTAGATAAAGCAGGAAACCCTGGCGAAGCAACTGCAAAAGTAGACTGGATTGACCAAAGTGTACCAGAAGCAACGGTGTACTATGATATTACTCAAAAAACAAATCAAAATGTTACAGCAAGGCTAGAGTTCAATAAAGACGATGTAACTGTTACCAACAATGAAGGAAAACCAAGTTATACCTTTACAAAGAATGGAGAATTTACCTTTACCTTTGTGGATGCAGCAGGGAACACTGGCTCTAAAACAGTAGCTGTAAGTTGGATTGACAAAGATCCACCAACAGCAACACCAGAATATAGTACAACCAAGAAGACCAATCAGCCAGTAACAGTAACGCTTACAAATCCATCCGAAGAATATACCATTACCAACAATGGAGGAAGTGACACATATACTTTCTCAAAGAATGGAACATTTACCTTTAAGTTACAAGATAAGGCAGGCAACCAAGCAGAGATTAAGACAGCAGTAGACTGGATTGATACAGTTGCTCCAACTGCAAAAGTACAATACAGTACGACGAAAAAGACCAACCAAAATGTAGTAGCAACTTTGGTAGAACCTTCTGAAAAGATTAAAGTGGTCAACAATGATGGAAAGATGGAATATACCTTCAAAGAAAATGGCAGTTTCACTTTCACGATTGAAGACGAAGCTGGAAACCAAGCACAAATTGCGACGGCAGTAACATGGATTGATAAAAACATACCAACCGCAAGCATCCAGTATAGTACAACAACAGAAACAGAAAATCCTGTTACTGCAACATTAGTAAATCCATCGAAGGAAATCAAAGTCGTAAATAACGATGGTAAGAAATCATATACCTTTACAAGAAATGGATCCTTTGCCTTCATTATTGAAGATAATGCTGGAAACCGAGCAGAAATTGTAGCCACTGTAAATTGGATTACACGAGAAGAAGAGCCAGACGAGACACTTACTTCAACGGTATATCTAGTCGATGGTCAAAAAGTATCGCAAATACCAGTCGGAACTACATTTGAACAATTCAAGAAAAACATTTCTACAGAGCAAGAAGTTATTCTACAAGACCGAAATGGCAAAACACTACCAAATCCCACAAAAATTGGAACTGGTATGAAAGCAGTCGTAGGAAAAACGGCATATACCTTGGTTGTACCAGGAGATATTGATGGAAATGGTGACCTTACCATAACAGATCTTGCTAAATTATGTTTACACTATATCGAAGATGAAATGCTAGAAGAGCCATACAAAGAAGCAGCAGACTTAGATAGCAATAACAAGATAACGGTAACCGATTTAGCTAAATTACAACTAACTTTAATTGGAGCAAATAATGAAAGATAAGGAGAAGGGTAAAATGAGAAAACTAGCGACAATCTGTCTAAGTTTAATTAGTATCCTAGTATTAGGAAGTATTGTGTCAGGGAAATCTTATGCAGTTCTTTCTTGCAATGTAGGGCTACAAGCACCACAGTCTACCTATAC
>CANSOY010000007.1 GCA_947648765.1 uncultured Clostridium sp. | reverse complement strand
TAAACACCCATCACTACATTTTTTGCAACCTCTCCAAGCATTCCACATTGCCATACGCTTACTCTCCTAACTTGTAATTTCGTTATAATTCACGAATATCTAACCTTTGTTTACAGTTTAAGTAATTGATATAAAGTTAATAATCATATGTAAAAATAATGGATAACAAATATTTTTCGTTTTTGCATATAAAAGACTTAAATTTAATCCAAGTGCTATATATACGAAACTAGAAAATAATTGGGTGTAATCACCTTGGATCAATACATAATACCATATATGAGAAAACCCAAAAACAAGTGCTGCTATGATATGAGCAAATATCTTATTTACTTTTAATGCTTCTCTAAATACAAAATATCTAAATAATAATTCTTCAACAAAAGTTCCTAAAATAACAACTGTAATAAAATTAAGTATGTTATTAGCATCATTTTCTTGAATTTCATTCGTATTAACAATTCCACACTTATCCATTATGATTGCAATTGCTACCATGGATATTATTGTTGAAATAAGATATATCACGAAATACTTAACGTTGTTTTTATCAATTTTTTTGAATGATTTTATCATTATTTTTCGATAAGCAATAAAGAATATAATAAATAGAATAACATAGCAAATGAAATTTGCATTGTTAAGCAGAAACTTAATATTCCATTTCTTAAATATGGATAATGCAAAAGTTAATATAACTTGAAACAATATAAACAAGATGATACTGATATTTCTATATTTTTTATTATATTCTTCTATATACTCCATATTTATCTCTCGCTTTCAACTTGTAATTTAACTAATCAATTTTACGTTCGTATGTTACTACTACTCCATAACCCATTGCTTCATTAGGAGAAACAGCTACAACATGCCATCCTTCTTTTGCTAATTTATTCATTTCTTTTTCAGCATCTTTTACTTTGTATGTTTCTACTTTGTATTCGTACATCTTTTCACCTCCTTTAAATTGTAATTTGCAATTATTCTATAAGGATTGGATATATTCGATTAGAGGCTTTATTCTTTCTTTGCTAGATATATCATAGGACTTTTGGATTGAATTTTGCATGCCGATATCTTCGTTGCTTTTATTGTCCCTTTTTTCTAACATCATAGAAGCCATTTTCATCATAGTTTTATCAAAAAATCCCATTTTTTCATAATTCAAACCTGCTGGAAAGTAAAAATGTTTGATTATCTTTCGTTCTTCTTCCGTTAAGTTGCTATTCCATACTTCCATGATAGAATTAGTTTCTTCTGGAGTTGCTCCAGTTGCAAACAGAATGAGTTTTTTTCCTAAATTTAATTGCTTGATTTTATTTAATCTGTCAATTCTTCCTGCGTGTATTCTACTACCGAATATCACGAAATCATAATGACTAAAATTTATTTTTGGAATATGAGATATTTTTTCAATATCACATTTTAATTCTTCCGCAATCCAATTAGCATATTTTTTTGTAAATCCCGTTTTCGATTGATAGATTAGAAGTATTTTCATATTGACCTCCTTGCTAACTTTACTGGTATATTTCTCGATTTCCAAAATATTGGGTTAACATTAGGATAAGGGCAGTAGTTGCCAATATTCCGTCCATTATTCCAGCTGGTAGCATAAACATCATTAAAGCCATAGTAATCACACAGTTAATAACAGATAATACCAAGCCCCACATCCTGTTTTTCAACAAACCAATCGCACCAATTATTCGCACAATGCCGTAAATGGCTCCCATTACGAGCATCAAATTCATATTCTCTCTGAAATATGGCACGATAAAGGAAAAGTATTGATTTATATCAAAGGTATCACTTCCCATCACAAAAACAGGTATTAAGCATAAACAACCGCCAACTTCCATCAATGCTCCATGGAGCAACATCAAAATCGCTGCTAGTCTATATTTCTTCATATACAAATTTCCTTTCAAAGTAAATTTAAGTTGATTATATCAAAAAAAGAGCAAACCGGAAATAAGTTTGCTCAGAAAAATGAATTTATTGACGCCTCATTTTTTTCTCAAAAATGAAAATGGATAATACTAAGATAGCAATGGTATATAAACTAAAAACCAGAATATCTTGCGTGTGAATGATGGCAAAGTTGTGGTTCATAATTCCCTTTAGCAGAGTAACAGCCGGTTCAAAAGGTAAAAACTCACACACTTTTCCAAAAATATCGCCTAGTAATTCTTTTGGGAAATACATACCACTGGTAAAACACACGAGTTGCACGAAAATGCTGGAAATACCAGAAGATGCTTTTTCCGAAAAGATACTTCCAATGAGAATACCAAGTGCAATAAAAAGAATAGCAATAACAAGCGAAACAAGACCTGCTAAGAGAAGGGAAAGGCTAAAAGAAAGTCCCAAACAAACTGCAAGCAGAAAGAACAAGATGTTTTGTACCAGCAAAATCGGGAGGAGGGAAAGCATATAGCCTAAAATGTATTCAGCTGGTTTCATAGGGCTAATCCCAAGTCGAATGAGCAAGGATGTTGTTCGGTCTTTGGAAATGAGCATAGCCGTAAACAAAGTAATAAAGGAAAAGCCGAATACAAGGATACCAGCAGTAAAGTTTTCGAGTTTGTAACTGTCGTTTGGAATATCAAATTGTTGAAAGAAAAAGAGCAAAAACAAAGGGAGCAAAATCGCGAAAACTAAACTAAGCGGGTCGCGGATGAGTTCTTTGCAATTTCGTTTGGCAAAATTCCATATTCTCATGCTAATTCACCTCCTGTTGCAATTTGGACAAAGGCATCTTCAAAATTTTTGGCGTGTGCCTTTTGGATAAGTTCTTCTGCTGTTCCAACTGCCACTAAATTTCCGTTTGCCATAATCCCAATTCGGTCAGATAAATGTTCTGCCTCTTCCATATAGTGTGTGGTTAAAAGGATGGTAATGTTTCCTTTTAATTGACCAATAACCCTCCAAAGTTCTTTTTGTGCAATTACATCCAAGCCGAGTGTTGGTTCATCTAAGAATAGGACTTGTGGGGTATTGATTAAAGAAATGGAGATGGAAAGTCTTCTTTGCCAGCCACCAGATAGAGTTTTCGCTTTTTGCTTTAGCACTTCGTCTAGTTGAAAAACGCGGATTAGTTCTTGGATTTTTTCTTGTGGGTGTTCAATTTGGTAAACACCAGCCATAAACTCCAAATTTTCCTTTACCGAAAGATTGGGAGCAATCGCGGTTTCTTGCGGGGAAACATTTAAGATTTCTCGAATTTTTTGTTTCTCTTTTTGGAGCGTAAGCCCTTGGATAGAAATTTCTCCCGAAGTGGGCTGAATTAGGGTGGATAGCATTTGAATGGTGGTTGTTTTTCCAGCACCATTGGTTCCTAGCAAAGCAAAAAGTTCGCCTTGCTCAATCGTTAAGTTAATTCCCTTAACAGCCGTTTTTTCACCAAATGTTTTGGTAAGATTTTTTGCTTCAATCGCAACCATCGCTATTTCTCTCCTTTTGGAAAAATTTTATCGGATAAGTCTTCAATCACATCTGCTTTCACAAGGGCAATTCCTTGTGCTCTATCACAAAGGACAATCATAGAGTCGCCCGGTTGAATCGCAAACATATCTCTTGCCTCTTTTGGAATAACAATTTGTCCCTTTTCTCCGACTTTGCAAATACCAACAAATTTATCTTTATTCATAAAAACCTCCTTGTATAATTAGTTATACTTTTCATACTTATTGTGCTATGACAAAATAAAAAAAGCAATAGATTTTTCCATTGCTCTATAAATAACCGGCAAGCCTGCGGTATACTTGATTGGTCAAAATGCAGTCATTTAAGGCTCTGTGCTCATTTCTTTTGGTTAAGTGGAAGTAATCGATTAAGTCGTCGAGTTTGTGATGGCTCAAAGTTGGTAAAACCTTTCGAGAAAGGCGTAAAGTATCGATATAATCATTGGTTAAATAGGCATTTAGATTTTCTTGCATACTGTCGTAGAGAAAGTCAATATCGAAATTGACATTATGCCCGACAATGACATCCTTTCCTAAAAATTCTTGAAAGGCTTGCAATACTTGGATTAAATCTTTTCCTTCTTGTCGCACCATTTCGTCTGTAATGCCAGTCAGTCTGGTCGTAAAATAGCCAACTTCGTTATTTACTTTAATCAGTTCAGAAAAATAGCCGGTTTCTTTTTCACCTCGCACTTTGACAGCACTAATTTCAAGGATTTCTCCTCTGCCAGCATCCAAACTGGTGGTTTCAATGTCCACCACGGTATAGTCTGGTATGTTTTGCATAAAACTTTGCCCTTTATATAATCTACTACTGAGTTTCTTCATTTCGTTTCTCCTTTTGTCTACGATACCACCCATTTTATCACAAATTGGCTTGGAAAACAAAAGGGATACTTTTGAAAAACAGTGGCATACTGAGAAAATTTATGATACAATTCGGACAAAGGAGAAATTTATGACAGAAAAAGAGAAAATGCTAGCCGGCAAGTTATATCGCCTAAGCGATGGACCAGAACTTTTGGAAGAACTAGCAAATGCAAAGGATAAGTGTTTTGCATATAACCAACTACTCCCATCCAAAAAAGAAGAAAGAAAGCAGATATTGCAAGAACTATTGGGAAAAGTAGGGGAACATTTTACTATCGAGCAACCTTTCCATTGTGATTATGGCAAGCAAATTACTATTGGTGAAAATTTTTATGCCAATTACAACTTAACCATTTTAGATGTAAACACAGTTACATTTGGAGAATGTGTGCTAATTGGACCGAATTGTAGCTTCTATACGGCAGAACATCCATTAGATCCAGCACTTCGTAAGGAGGGGTGGGAGTCCGGCAGACCAATTAAAGTAGGGGATAACGTGTGGTTTGGTGGAAACGTAACGGTTCTTCCAGGTGTAACCATCGGAGATAATGCGGTAATTGGTGCTGGAAGTGTTGTAACCAAAGATATTCCAGCAGACTGCATTGCAGTTGGAAATCCATGTAGAGTCATGCGAAAGAGGTGAGAACAATCGAGTGGTGGTATATTCTACTAATTATATTTCTATTGGTTCTATTGCCGAACCGTAAAATGAAATTACTGTTACAAAAGAAAGTGAAACAAAAAAGGAAAGGAGAGAAAAGAAAAATGCCTAAAGAAATGATGCAAGAGTTTATGGGAAAAGTTTGCTCCATTAGTCTATTTAACGACTCCTTCGGAATGGTAGGAAAAATTGTAGCTGTGGAAGATAACTGGATTAAAGTGGAGAATAAAAAAGAAGTACGTATCCTAAATGGAGATATGGTTCAAAGCATTACTCTTATGCCAGAAAAATACCAAAACAAAGACTAGAAAGGGGAAATAAACATGAGTAAGGGAATGATTTTATTACTTCTGATTGCCCTATATTTTGTGATTAAATGGGCCGTGAAAAATGGAATTCGAGATTACTACGAAGAACAAAAAGAAGAAATAATGGAAGAGAGTGAAGAAGAAAAGGAAATCGAAGAGAAAGCAAAAATTGAGGAAAAGAAAGAAGAAGCCAAAAAAAAGTGAAGAAAAGAACAACGAAACCAAAAGTAACAGCCGGAAAGGAAACAAAAGTAGAAGAAAAAAGGCAAGAAAAAAGGCAACTGCAAAAGCAAGTAAAGAGTAAGGAAAGATAAAAAGTCTTTCCTTTTTTGCATCTCACACAAAATTCACAAAAAAAGAAAGCGGAAACATTGTTTTACCTAGGCAGATAGCATATAATAAAAGAACAAAGAAAAGAAGTGAAAAAGGGAGAAGAAGCAATGGCATATATTGTATTTGAACACGTCAAAAAAGAATACAAAATGGGAGAAGTAACCATCCAAGCCTTAGACGATACGAATTTTACCATTGAAAAAGGCGAACTTGCCGTTATTGTAGGACCAAGTGGAGCTGGTAAAACTACTACCTTAAATATTTTAGGTGGAATGGACCGAGCATCTAGCGGAATGGTCAAAATTGATGGAAAAGATATTACAGAGCTAAAGGAAAAGCAACTGACCCAGTATCGTAGGGACGACATTGGTTTTGTCTTCCAATTCTATAACTTGGTTCAAAACTTAACAGCCAAAGAAAATGTAGAACTTGCCCTTCAAATTTGCAAAAATCCGTTAGACCCAGACAAAGTGCTAGAAGATGTGGGATTAGCCGAGCGAAAAAATAACTTCCCTTCGCAATTATCTGGGGGAGAACAACAACGTGTATCCATTGCAAGAGCGATTGCAAAAAATCCCAAGATACTACTTTGCGATGAACCAACCGGAGCCCTTGATTATAACACAGGAAAACAAATTCTAAAACTGCTCCAAGATACTTGTCACAATAACCAAATGACTGTTGTCATTATAACTCATAATACAGCGATTGCCGATATGGCAGACAAGGTAATCTATTTCAAAAACGGAAAAGTATCGGATATTAAAATAAATCCAAACCCAATTCCAGTAGAAAGGATTGAATGGTAGCATGAAAGCACTCACCAAAGACCATAATCGAACCATCCGCAAAAGTTATAAACGCTTTTTATCCATTGTGCTAATGGCAATGCTTGGTACAGGTGTGTTTTGCGCAATTCGTGCGAGTGGTACGAATATGCTCTACCAGATTAAATCCTATTATGATACCCATTCAGTCTATGACCTAAAAACCTCGTCTACGTTGGGATTAACCCAAGAAGATATGCAAAAAATAGGTGAGTTAGAGGCTGTTTCAGATGTATATGGTGTCTATGAACTCGATACATATTTGGAAACAGAAGAAGCCCAACACGTAGGAAGAGTAACCAGTCTAATAACAGGAAAAAATGAGCCAGTATTGGTACAAGGTAATCGTCCGACTAAGGCAGAGGAATGTTTAGTCGATACAGAAGTTATGCGAGATTTTTCTTTGCACATAGGAGATAAAATTTCGTTAAAAGAAGAAAAAGACGATGACGAAAAAGTCCTTGTTCATACCGAACTTACCATTGTGGGAGAAGCAAAATCTCCTCTTGTGTTAAATCAAGAAAAGGGTGGTTCTTCGTTAGGAGCACGGTAAGGTAGAGTATGATATATGGACTTTGCCAGAAAATATCGACTCCGACCTTGCTACTTCAGCGTGTATTCGTGTGCTAGGGGCAGAAAAAGAATTCCTAGGAACTAGTCGTTATGATAAAAAAATCCAAGAAGCAAGCACACAGATAGAAGCGATTGCAGAAGAAAGGAGAAAGCTCAGATATGAGGAGTTAATTGGAGAAGCCACAGATAAAGTAGAAGAAGCTCAACAAGAATTAGACGGGGAAAAAGCCAAAGCAGAGGACAAAATTCGAGAGGCAGAACAGGAGATAGACCAAGCCGAAAAAGAACTAAAAGAGCAAGAAAATAAGGCAAGTACGGAGTTTGAAAAGGCAGAAACGGAGTGGAAAAAACAAGAAGAGCAATATAACACGAAAAAAGCAGAAGCAGAAGATGGATTCTCGCAAGCAGGAGAGCAAAAAGCAAATTTAGAAAAACAAAAAGAAACCTTAGAACAGCAACTTTCGCTTTTACAAGAGGCAGAAAAGAAAGTCGATGCTATCACAAAGCCAATTCTCCAAGCACAAATTGCACAAGTCCAAGCAGGACTAAAGGAAGTAAATGGTGGAATAACGACCATCGATACGATGGTTCAAACGGGAAGACAAGAACTCGCTAATGGAAGAAAACAATTAGACCAAGCTAAACAAACCTTAGAAACAGAAAAGAAAAAGGCAGAAAAGGAAATTGAAAATGGCAAGCAGAAAATAGCGGATGCGAAACAAGAAATCCAAGAAGGAAAACAAGAATTAGCAGATAACCGCAAAGAATTTGAAACCACGATTGCAGAGGCACAAGATAAATTAGATGATGCACGTGCGAAAATTCAGGAGATTAAATATCCGAAATGGTATATCCAAGACCGTAAAGATGTGTTGCAAGGCTATAACGAATTGGTGCAAGAAGCGGAAAGTATCGATAACATTAGTCGTGTATTTCCCATTATCTTTTTTGCAGTAGCAACTCTTATGAGCCTAACGTCTATGACACGTATGATTGACGAAGAAAGAACACAAATTGGTACTTTGAAAGCATTGGGATACAGTAAGGCAAAAATTGCACAAAAATATGTGTTCTATGCCACAGAAGCCACAGTTGCTGGAAACTTATTCGGAATTGGCGTCGGTTTCTATATCTTGCTTCCAATTATTATATCTGCCTGTCTAACAGGCTATTCGGTGCCAGAAGCTATGATATTACTCGATTGGAAAATTGCAATCGTAGGATTTTTGCTATCCGTTATTTGTATTGTAGGGGGAGCCATCTATACCATTGCACGTAGGCTAAAAGATACACCAGCAGAACTCATGCGTCCAGAAGCACCAAAACCAGGAAAACGTGTGCTATTAGAGAAAATACCATGGCTCTGGAAACGTTTTTCCTTTATTCAAAAAGTAACACTTCGTAATACCTTCCGTTACAAGAAACGCTTTCTAATGGCAATTATCCGGTATTTGTGGAGCCACTAGTTTGCTATTAGTCGGGTATGGTGCAAAAAATAGTACGAAAATGATGGGATCTTTGCAATACGAAGGCATTTACCAATATCAAATGATGTTAGGGGTCAAAGACAGTATTTCTGACGGTCAAAGAGAAAAATTGCAACAAGAAATTTGCGAAAAAGAAGCGGTACAAGATGCTATCTTCGTCAATATGCAAAATGTAACCATCGCAAAAGACGATACACAAAGGGAAATCCAACTTATGGTATTAGCAGACGAAACAGACTTAGAACCATATATCAGGCTAAGAGATTACAAAAAGAAAAAGCCAATTTCATGGGAGAAAGACCAGATTATTTTGACTGAGAAAATGGCAGAGATTTTAGATGTAAAAATAGGAGATAAAATCCAAATCCAGAATGAAGCGGATATCGAAAAAGAGGTAACGATTGGCGGAATTACCCAACAATATATTGCGAACTTTGTTTATATGCGACAAGGGTTGTATCACACCTTATTCGACGAAACAACCAATGCGAATATTACACTGGTAAAAACCGAAAAACTAGAAAAGAGCCAAGAAACAGTGCTTGGAAAAGAATTGCTAGAAAACAAGGAGATTACGTCCATTCGCTTCGTATCAGATATGCAAGTGGATTTTGGAAGCCTCAACTTTGTCATTGTTGCACTTATCCTCTTATCTGGAGCTCTTGCTTTATTAGTGCTATATAACCTAACGAATATTAACATCAGTGAGCGAGAAAGAGAACTTGCGACCCTAAAAGTGTTAGGATTTTATCCAAAAGAAGTAGACCAATATGTCAACCGAGAAATGCTATTCTTAACCATACTTGGTATCCTACTTGGACTGATTGGAGGAACATTGCTATCTACCTTTGTTTTAACGGTAGCAGAGCGAGAACCAATGATATTCCCAAAAGTAATTCGACCAATTAGTTATGCCTACACTTTTGGACTTATGTTAGCCTTTGCGGGAATTATGAATTTCGTGTCCCATTATGCCATGAAGAAAATCAATATGATTGACTCTTTGAAGAGTATTGAATAAGAATATTTGAAAATGTGAAACAAAATGCAAGAAAGAAGATAAAAAAGTTTCACATTTTCATTTTTTTGTGGTATAATAGAAATGTGAAACAAAATAAGAAGAAAATAGTAAAAAAGTTTCACATGATAAAGGAGGAACCATGGAAGAAAAAATGGAGATAATGAACCTTCTACAATCGCGACACATGTTAGAGAAAGAATTAGAGAGCCTTGTTTATGGAGCAGTAGAAATAAGAGAAAATAATGGAAAGAAGTATTTGTACGCCCATTACCGAGAAGAAGGAGTAGCCTTAACCAAATACGTGGGGGAATATTCGGAAGAGTTGTATCAACTTATCCTTAATAATAGTATGAAAGCCAAAGAACTCAAAAAGCAAATTCGAGAAATCGGAAAAAGATTGAAACAACTGAATTATGTAGAAGAGGAATTAAGTGAAAAAGTACAACAGAATATAGATTTTGCAAAAAGGCATTTAGTCGATACTATCTACAAACAAGCAATTTTAGAGGGCGTTGCTACTACTTTTGCGGATACTGAAAGCATACTAGAAGGTGGAAAAGTCAACAACATGACAACAGAAGATGTCTTGAAGATTATCAATCTAAAGCACGCATGGGAATTTGTATTAAATAAAGATGTCATGTTAAGTGATACGAACTATGCCCTATTATGCGAAATTAACAAAATGGTAATCGATAAATTCTATTACACAGCAGGAAAAATAAGGAGTGTACCAGTTACCATTGGAGGGACAACCTGGAAACCAGATTTACCAATCGAAAGTAAGATAAAAGAAGAATTGCAAGAAATCTTTTCACGAAATATGGAGGACATAGAACGAGCCATTGAACTAGTGCTATTCATTATGAAGAAACAAATTTTTATTGATGGAAATAAAAGAACAGCCATTATCTATAGCAATCATTATCTCATTTCAAAAGGAAAAGGGATATTGGTAACTCCAGCAGAATTAACTGGGGAATTTAAGGATTTACTTCTTGGATATTATGAGGGAAAAGACACAGAGAAAATAAAGAAATTTTTGCGAGAAAAATGTTATAGGAAGATATAAAAGAGATTATTGGAAATAAGGGAGAAAAAAGATGGATTATTAGAAAGAACTAAAAAGAGCTATCATTCTTGCCATTGTACTTGGAATGGAAACGATTTTCTTTTTTAGTACTGGTATGCTTGCTACATTGGGGTATATAACAGCGGTATTTACAGTTCTTTGTTTTTTGGCAGCAATTCTATTTTATTCTTTGCAAAAAGATGCAGAAAAAGCAAAAGAAGAAAGAGAAAGAAAACAACAGGAAGAATTAAAACTACAACTTTTGCGTGAAGAAGAGGAAAGAATTAAAAAAGAAAAAGTAGCAAAACTTCAAAAACAGAAAGCAGAAAAACGAAAAAAGGAAGAAGAAGAAAGAAACAAAAAGGCAGAAGAACAAAAGAGAGAACAAGAAAAAATAGAAGCACAGAAACAAAAAGAATATGAACAAATAAAAGAATTAAGTAAGAAGCAAAAAGCAGAAATCATAGAGGAGCAAGAGATTTCGGAAGATATGGTAAAAAGAGTACAAGACATAGAAGAATTAAAACAGCGTATTTTTGGAAATCCATATTTTATTCAAATTGTAAAACCCATGATAAAACAAGGACAAATTAACCAATTTGTTGCACAATTAGAAGAAGTGAAAGATAAAAAGTATGAAAGATGTGCTAGTGGCGAAAAAACAAGGACAAAAAGATGGTTGGGAGATTTCTGGCAAGACGAAATGTTTGTGCCTTCCAATACCGTTCAGGCACCAGAACCAAAACTTATTTTAATGGGTTTATTGTATTATCAAAAAATTTTAGATTTAATTCAGAAAGATAAGGAATTAACCGCAATCTGCCAAAATTTATGGAAAACTTATCAAGAAAATGAATACATCAATTTAGAATATATCTCGAAAAAAGCCTATGATATCTATCGAAATTCTTATCAAAAAGAGTATCATCTTTCCATCACACAAAAAGATTTTGAGATTGTATTTCGCTTTCTACCAAAGGAAGAAACAAGAAAACAAGAGAATGACCTGTATGCTTTGCTATTTTTGAAGGTATATAAGACAGCAAAAGAATTTCCAAAGGAAATCTACGAACAGCTTATATTCCATAGAAAAAGTAAGTCTTTTTACATAAACTCTTATCTTTTATGGATGGCAGAAAACCAAGCAAACTTCTCCATATTTGAAATATGCGAAATGTTAGTAGGAATGGACGAGAAAATTGAAAGATATATGAAAATGGTGCAGGAAGAAAAAGCCAAAATCAAAAAACAAAAAGAGAAAGAAGAAAAAAAGAAACAAGAGAAAAAAGCGAAGGAGAAATTAGAGCAAGAAAGAATGCGCTTAATTCAAGGGGACATCTCGAAGGAAAACGAATTAAATGCAGAAATTTTGAAAAAGAAACAGAAAAAGAAAGAACTAGAATTAGGCTATCAAGATGTTGAAAATGGCTATGAATTTGAGGAATATGTAGCAAAACTGTACCAAAGATTGGGCTTTGAAACGACGGTTACGAGAAAAAGCGGGGACCAAGGGGCAGATATTATCGCCAAAAGAAATGGGCGCAAATATATTATACAAGCCAAATTTTACAATAGCCCTGTAGGAAATAAAGCCGTACAAGAGGTGGTAGCAGCACTTGCTATGTATCAAGCAGATTATGGAATAGTTGTAACGAACAGTACTTATACACAATCTGCGATTGAATTAGCAAAGGCAAATGATGTGGAACTAATCGATAAGAAAAGAATAGAAGAAATCAAGCGAGAGTTAATTTCCAGTTTAGGTGTTAATTAACAAAAGGAAAGCCCCGGAGCAAAGCGGTAAAGCTGCTTATATTCCGAGGCTTTTTTGTTCCAATTAGTCGTGCGGTGCCCACCGTTCCTTGAAGAAATCACGAAAGGTCCAAATGGTATCCATAAATCCGTGGAACAGGGGAAAGGCGTGAAGGCGGAATTCGTCAAAACGGTCCAGCGTTTGCCGGGCGATGTTACAGTTGTCAACGGTAGGAACAATCTGGACGGTAGCATGTCCCTGATACTTGTGGAGCGGGAAAAAGCCACCTTCCAACGGGAAAAAGCTGTCCCAGTAACCCTGCTGTTCGACATTCGGAAAGACATAGCAGAGCGGGCTGAGAGCTCGCTCATTTACCATCTTTACGAACACCAAGCGGTTATCTTCGTAAATCCCACAGATAAACCGCATTCTGTCGTAGGGCGTAGGAAACTTTTCCAGTGTGTAACCGCGGACAATGTTGCCAGGCTCTCGAACCAGGAAGCCAGAAAAGTCGGCGTCCAAGTTACTCCAATGACCATTCTGCTCAAACCTTCCGTCAATTTGGAACAATTCCATGGCATCAAACCTCCTCAAATTATTGTACAGGTATGGAAAATGCGTCCTTCTATTTAGAATTGTCAATAGTATATCATAGAATTATGTAAAACTCAAGAAAATAAGTTTATTGCAAGAGAGTTTGGCAAATGGTATAATAAGAAAAAAGATAAATTGATAGAGCTAAAATAAGAAGGGAGAGAAACCATGAAAAAGAAAATCTGGATCATTATAGTCATTGCAGTAGCAATCGTATTTTTAGTAGGCGGTTTGACCACCCTACTTTATGCTTCCAATGGAAGAAAGATACGCCAAAGAGGAAGTACGACATTTGGAACAACATACTGCCATGAAAACCACCACACAAGAGGTGGCGGAGATGCTTTTACAAATTGGACTTGTGCTTTATGTGGAAGAGAAGGCACTTGCCCAGGTACAGATGTGCCAACAATTTGTGATAATTGTGCAAGAACAGCAAGAAGATGTAGGCATTGTGGAAGATTGGAGAGATAATGGATAAAAAAGATATTTTTATCATAGCCTTTGAAAGCATCTTATTGATTAGTAGTATTGTTCTATTGGTAACTGGAATTAGACAATTCTTTGGGTACAATTACATATTGAAAATAAATGACAGTAATCGAGAACAAGTAGAACAATATTTAATGTTAGAAGATACCGAAATACCAAAAGGAAAACTAATCAAAATTGCAGACAAACAAGCATTAGGAGATTGGACATTTTATTTATTTTATGAAGATGGAACAGAAGAAGAAAGAATGTATAACGATGGAGAGCAACAAGTATTAAGGAAGTATCTTTGGGAAAATGGACACGATGAAATCAAAAGTGCAGAATGGAAAATAGTAAGTTCAATCGTTGGAATTCTCTTACTCTGTTTTTTAGAAGTGGGCGAAAGAAAAAATATAAAGATAGCAACGAAAATTAGTACCAAAACAAGGAGAAAAAATGAGTAAAATCGATACACAAGAATTGCAAGATTTGCTACAAGGTAGTGCAAACAAAGAGGAAGTCAAGTTTAATCAATTTTACGAAACATATAAAGGACTGATTTATGGAATAGCCTTTTCTATCTTGAAGAACAACGAAAGTGCTGAAGATGTGGTACAAACCGTTTGTACGAAAATATGGGATATGAAGCCAGAAAATCTGCCCAAGAGCAAGCCTGCCACTTGGCTATATACCCTAACGAAAAATGAAACACTAAACTTTCTGCGCAAACAGAAAAAAACGATATCTTTAGAAGAACAGTATTTTAT
This sequence comes from uncultured Clostridium sp., assembly GCA_947648765.1. Taxonomy (GTDB): domain Bacteria; phylum Bacillota; class Clostridia; order TANB77; family CAG-508; genus CALYAK01. Next base: position 34,362 of record CANSOY010000007.1, on the reverse strand, counting down.
CGGAGAAGAGGACGCCAATTTAGACGGAATTATCCAGAAAGAAACCTATAACAAAATTCTAGCAAGACTAGAGCCACAAGACCAAGAGATTGTATCTCTCAAAATCCTTTCTGGACTATCTTTTCGCCAGATTTCTCAAATTCTAAATATGCCAATCGGTACCGTACAATGGAAATACTATAAAGCACTCCATACTTTGAAAATGCTACTGGCTAACCTATCTATGTTTGTTGTGGCAGTGATTGCACTTGCCTTACACAAAAAGGAAGAACCGAAAATTCCAGAAAAAGAAACCATACAGCCAGAGCCTCCTGTGCAAAATACAACAGAAGAAGAAAAAAAGGAAACAACGACTTCTCGTGACGAAACAAAGAATCAAATAAGCCCAAGCCCAGAAGTAAATGAAATGGAAAATGTGCAAGAAAATACCATACAAAATATAGAAAGCCCAGAAAATTACCAACCAAACACAATCGGAACACTTGGCTTCGCAGGCTTTTTCCTATTTTTCACCATCCTTTTTGCTGTTATTTTTACAAAACACCAACAAAATCGAAGAAAACATGTGTCTAAATAACAGAAAGGAAAAGGTGATACTTATGAAAAAAGGTGAAAAAATCTGGATTGGTGTGATAACTGGAATAACCGTTCTGCTAACAGTCTTATTGTTAGTGGAGAAAGTGGGAATTTGGCAAAAGCCAGAAAGCCAAAAAAATATTGTGCAAAAGGACGAAGCTTTGAAAACAGTAGAGCAAAAAGAGGCTGTCATCATTCAGCCGAACAGAATATATAACAAAGAAAGACTGGAGCAATTTATTAAAAATACAGAAATGAATGCTAAAAACCGAGTCGAAGATACAGTCAAAATCATTCAATACACAACAGAAGGAGATCCAATTACTACAGAATTGAGTTACAAAATACTTAGTCCTGCCAATGGAGAAACAAAACCGAAAACAACTTATGTTCTTACAATCGATACTACACAAGATAAGTGGTCGGTTGAAGCAGACCGCAAAGTAACGGTAAAGGATAACCTACCTGGAAATATTTATGGTATCGTAGAAAGAACGGAAGGAAATACGGTTATTGTTGAACTTGCTCTATATGCTGAAATTGAGTATGCAGACGAAAGTGTAACACCGTACGAAAATCTCCACATTTGTAGTTATCCTAGCAATTCCCAACAAGAAACGGGTGTATCATTCTATGGAAAAGTAGTCGAAAGTACGGCAAACCATATCTTAGTAGAGCCAAACGAGGGAGAAGAAATTCGTAAATCTGCAAGTCGCATTTCCATTGGATTAGGCGAGAAAAATGATGCCCTTTATAAGGTAGGAACAAATGTAAAAATAACGTATACCGGAAATATACGAGAAACAGAACCTGCTCAAATTGATGTCCTAAACATTGAAATCAAATCCGTAGAAGACTTTAAACTTCGTTTTTCAGACAAAGGGCCACAAACGAGTGAAAAAATCCATAAAATCTTAGACGCCAGCGAAACGGACAAACAAGATTACTCGGTATATACTTATCAGGGTTCCGTGAATATTATCCTAAATGGAAAAGAAATGACCTTGCGAGATGCTTTACTAGAAGATAAAATTACGATGAACGAAATCATTGCAAAAGCAAATCAAGATTTATCCAGTGGAAAAATTAAAGGAGATATGTATCGTGATGGCGGAAGCATGGTATATCAATATGGCAGTTATACCATCTTGAAATGCCATACCCTGGATGGAAACCGAGATGTATACATTGGCACACCAGAAATGAATATCAATGATGTATTAAAATAGAAACCAAGAGCACCTTTTGAAAAAAGGGTGCTCTTTTCTATGGAATTGTAAGTAAAAACACGAATACCCCCTCCTTTACAAAATACTCTGGAGGGGTATATAATATCTTTGGTGATAAAAATGAAAGAAAAAACTTGTTGTTCAGAAGAACGAAAAAAGACTTACCGAGAGGAAGACGAAAAAAAGAAAATTTGCAATCGCCTAAACCGTATTGAGGGGCAAGTCAAAGGAATTAAAAAAATGGTAGAAGAAGACCGCTATTGCAACGATATTCTAATGCAATTATCTGCCATTCAAAATTCCATCCAAAGCCTGTCCAATCACATTTTAGAAAGACATTTGTATACCTGTGTAAGCGACCATCTAGCACAAGGAGATTTAACGGTACTAGACGAAGTAACCAGTCTATTCAAAAGATTTCACTAAAAGGAGAAAAGCCATGTTTGAAAGAAAAATCAACTATTATGAAACAGACCGAATGGGAGTTGTACACCATTCCAACTATATCCGCTATTTAGAAGAAGCAAGGTGTAAATGGCTAGAAGAAATGCAAATGCCGTTTTCCCAATTCGAAGAAGAGGGAATTACCATTCCAGTCTTGGGTGTCAACTGCACCTACCAACATCATGTTACATTTGATGATGTCGTTCAAATCCAAATTTCCGTCAAAGAGTACACGGGAGTACGTATGACAGTTGGCTATGTCGTGACCGATAAAAAGACAGGTAAGACGGTACTAACAGGGGAAACCAAGCATTGTTTTACCAATCGCGAATTAAAGCCAATCCATTTGAAAAAATATAACCCAGCCTTTCACGAGAAATTTGCAAGTTTGCTAGTAGAAGGGGAAAACTAAAAATAAAGGAGGAAAGAAAAATGAAAGAAGTAATTGTTATGGTACAAGGAATGATGTGCGAAGGATGTGAAACCCGTATCCAAAATGCCTTGAAAGTACAAAAAGAGGTGCAAGAAGTAAAAGCAGACCACACAACTGGAAAAGTGGTGGTTACCTTGCAAGAAGATTTAGACGAAAAAATCATTCGTGAGAAAATTGAAAATCTAGGATTTGAAGTAAAGGAAATCAAATAAATGAAAAAAATTTTGTTAGCCATTGGAGGCATGAGTTGTAGTGCTTGCTCCAACGGATTAGAAAAGTATTTGCACAAGCAAAAGGGCATTCAAAATGCTTCCGTTAATTTGGTCATGGCAAATGCTCTTATTGAATATGACGAAACCATATTGGATCAAGAAAAAATTGAGAAATTTGTGCAAGAGGCAGGTTTTGAAAGTCTTGGATTGTATGAAGAAAAAGGCGAGAAGAAAAGAGAAAAAGCAGAAAGACGTACTTTCTGGATTTTTACGGTACTTGCCATTGTGTTCCTATATGTATCGATGGGACATATGGTAGGACTTCCTATATTCTCTCTTTTGAACCCACACCACAATCCTGTTGTATATACTTGGTTCCTGTTTATATTTACCCTAGTATTTCTATGGTATGGGAAAGACATTTTAAGCAGTGGATGGAAGAACTTAATCCATAAAGCACCGAATATGGATACCCTTGTTATGATTGGGGTTATTAGTAGTATGGCATATAGCCTATATAGTATGGTGAAAATTTTGCAGGGGGATATGTCTTTTCTCCATTTGCTGTATTTCGAGTCCGCCGCCATTGTCTTGTATTTCATTAAATTAGGACGAAGAATAGATGGAATGAGCAAAGATAAGACCAAAGAAGCCATCCAACAATTAGTGCAAATTACACCAAACCATGCAACCAAAAAAGAAGATGGAAAAGAGAAAATTGTAACCATTGATGAAATCCAAAAAGGAGATATCTTGGTATGTAAGCCAGGAGATAAATTAGCAGTAGATGGGGAAATCTTAGTAGGAAGTGCCCATATTGACGAGTCTTTTATTACAGGAGAAAGCAAACCAGCCAAGAAAAGTGTAGGCGAAAAAGTAATTGCAGGCAGTATCAATTATGATGGGTATTTAGAATACAAAGCAGAACGAATTGGAAAAGAGTCTACCATTTCAGAAATTGTCCGTTTAGTAGTAGAAGCAACCAATACGAAAGCACCGATTGCACGAGTTGCAGACAAAGTAAGTGGATATTTTGTTCCAGCCGTGATGGGAATTGCAGTTTTAACATTTCTGTTCTACCTCATTTTTGGCAAGGATTTTGCAACAGCGCTTAGCACTTTTGTTACCATTTTAGTAGTGGCTTGCCCATGCAGTTTAGGATTAGCCACACCACTTGCGATTGTAGTAAGTGAGGGGATTTGTGCAAAGAATGGAATTTTAGTCAAGAAAAGTGAGGTCCTAGAAAATGCACAAAAAACAACAGCAGTTGTTTTTGATAAAACTGGAACATTAACCTATGGAACTCTAAAAATTGCAAATATTTGCAACCAAAGTAACCGAAGTGATAATGAACTTATCCAGTTAGTTGGAAGCTTAGAAAAACAATCTTCCCACCCAATCGGAAGAGGCTTTACTAGTTATTTAGACGAACACCAAATACCACTTTTAGAAGTACAAGAAATGCAGGAACTATCTGGAATGGGAATACGAGGTGTCGTTGCTGGTAAAACGGTTTGGGTAGGAAATGCAAAGATACTAGCAGAAGCGGGAGTCCCAAAGGGAGAAGATAGCAAAGAAGCGGAACTTCGCCAAAAAGGAGATAGCATTGTCTATGTTGTAGAAGAAAAAGAAGTGCTAGCCATTATTGGTGTGAATGATAAAATCCGAGAAGACGCGAAAACCGTCGTAGAAAAATTGAAACAAAGAAAAATCCAGACGATTATGCTAACGGGAGATAATGAAGAAACCGCAAAGAAAATAGCGGAGATGGTAGGAATAGACCAAGTTATTGCCGATGTTCTACCACAAGAAAAGGCAGAGCAAATCCGTAAATTAAAGCAAACTGGACAATTTGTTCTGATGTGTGGAGATGGTATTAACGATAGCCCAGCCTTAGCCAGTTGTGATATTGGTGTTAGCGTGGGAAATGGAACAGATATTGCAATGGATTCCGCAGAGGTTATTTTGACACAAAATAACTTAGAGCGTATCGAGAACTTAATCCATATCAGCCACAAAACCATACGAAATATTAAGCAAAATCTATTCTGGGCATTTTTCTATAACGCACTTATGATACCAGTGGCAATGGGAGTGCTATCTCCAATCGGGGTTACGATAAACCCTATGATAGCAAGTCTTGCAATGGTATTTAGTAGCCTTACTGTAATTGGTAATGCACTTCGTTTAAGAGGTGTTTTGAAAAGATAAAAAAGAACTGATTAGTATTAACTAATCAGTTCTTTTGGCTTATTTACTGGAAGTAGTTTCTTCTTTTTTCGCAGAAGTGGTATTGGTATCTGGTAAAACTGCTTCTTGCTTATTTTCTGTGTCTTTTTTCAAATTGTCGATTAGGAAGATAAATTTTACAGTTCCATCATCTGTATCATTTAGCATTGTAAAATTGTTGTACTCCTTCGCAAGTTCTTGCAATTTTTCCATCCTTACTTGCATTTCTTTTCCATTATTCATGACGAGGTCATAGATTTTTTGGATACCATCTTCATCAAATTGAGTCATACCTTCGGCTAATTGACTTGCACCTTCTGAAAGTTGGGAAGTTCCCTCTGTTAATTGCCCTAATCCACTTTGAAGGATGGCTAACTCGCTGTCTAATGCTGTTAGTTTTTCCGAAAGAATAGCCTCATATTTGCCAAGTTCTTGACTTAGCATGGTTTGACTAAGTTCTCCACTAAATTGTTTTTCAATCAAGTTGTTGGTAATCTGTCTCGTTAAATCTTCTGCCAAGTCTTCTGCAAGTGTTCGAGCGGTTTTTTCGGAAACAGTATCAATCACTTTTCCGAGTTGAGCCTGCATAGCAGTATCATTTGCAAAAGATTTTTCCAATTCTTCTACGAGTTCCTTTTTGATATTTTCTTGAACTGCCTGTAGTGTATCTTGCCCAATACGAGCAGCAATTTCATCTGTTACTTTTTGGTAGTAAGCAGAGATAGCTTGTTCCAATGCACCATCTGTATTCAAACTAGTCACTACTTTTTGGACTTCAGTTTCTGCCATGGTAGGTGCTTCTTTTGCAACTGCGTCTAAAGTAGCATCCATCGTTCCTTTGGAAACGGTAGTTGCAAATTGGCTAACAGATTTTCTAGCTTGTGCCAATGCTTCTGCGTCAGATAAGGTAGGGGATTGGATTTTAATCCCAGGAACCATTGCTTGTGCCATTTGTTCTTCTGCAGCACTTAGCCCAGCAGCAGAACTGGTATCCAAAAGTTTGGTTGGATCAGAAATGGTATTCTTCATAGTATCCACTTTCGTTGTGATTACATCAGAAGTGGCGGTTTTTACAGTGTTGGTAACATCTGCAATCACAATTTGCTTGATCTGTGCTTCCAGTGCCTTCACATCGCCTTTTTGTGATAGATTAGCAAGTGCAAGGGAAATATCTTTTGCAATGCTTTGCTTCGTTTCTTCCGAAATACCACCATTGCTGTTTTGAATGGTCTGTTTCGTATAGGCAAGTGCGGTTTGTGTGGTTTTCTCTTGAATGATTTGGTTGTTTTCGTGGATAACATTGTCTGCTTCTGCCTTGGCAAGTGCTTTTAATTCAGGAGAAAGTTTGGTAATTTCTGCATTGACAATTTCTATGATTTGTTTTTCTAGTTTTTCTTGGTTTTCTAATTCTTTGCGAGCCGAGCGATACATAGCTATTTTGCTATTTAATTGTTTAGCAAGTTCTTGCATACCAGTATCTAGCGTACGAGAACCATCTTTTAATTGGTTCGAGCCATCAACTAATTGGTTAGAAGCGTCTTGCAAGGTAGTTGCCATATCATAAATGTGATTGAATTTGCTAAAATCGAAATCTTCTTCTAAAAGATTAGCAGAAACGAAACCATAAATTCCATTCATTTCAAAATCTTCTGCGTCCATCGTAATTTCTACTTTGCTTGGAATTTCAATTTCCTCTATTCCAAGACTTTCTTGTAAGCCAGGCATTGCAACACCAACCACAATCGTTTTATCTCCATTATTGATTACTTTTCCATTTGAAATTTCTACATTTTTACTGTGGTTATTCGCAAAAACTGTTCCACATACGACAGTAAATGGGGTGTACATGGTTTTCGTCTTTCCCTGAATGGTTACGCTATGTTTTTCTTGATTACGGTAAGTGATACAAATTTGAACTTTGCCACTTTTTCCAACAATATCTTGTGCAGAAATTTCTTCTCCATCTAAAGTATAGGTAACCTCACATAAAACAGGAGGCTCTTTTTCCGTTTCACCTTGATAGAAAATATCTTTTCCATCTGCCTGCCAAATGATTTCTGTTCCATTTTGCGTAAAAGGCTCATCTCCTCCTACATTTTTGATACGCAACAAGTCAGAAACATCGGTAAGTGTGGTAGCACCATCAATATTCTTAAGTTCGCTATTCACAATCGTTTGATATGGCTTTCCAGTCGTATCTAATTTGGAATACACTGTTTCTTCTTTGGTAAACGCAAAAACAGGAGTTGTATAGAGTGCAAGGCTTGCAAGAAGTGCACCAGCCGTTATTTTTTGAATTCGTTTATTCATTCTAAATCCTTCCTTTCTTTTGGGAAAATCCCATCGTTGTTTTGCAAATAAGTCCATCAAAAATTTGCAAGAAAGATGGCAAAATTGCAATGACACAGACCATACTAACAATGGCACCACGGGACATTAAAGTACAAAGTGAAGCAATCATCTCAATTTTCGAGTAAGCACCAACGCCAAAGGTTGCACCAAAGAAGCATAGACCACTGACGAAAATAGAGCTGATGGAAGAACCGAGTGCATTAGAAATGGCTTCTTTTTTCTCCATACCAGATTTTCGATGGGTTAAATATTTGGTGGTAATTAAAATAGCATAATCAATCGTAGCACCTAATTGAATGGTACCAATCACAATCGAGGCAATAAATGGGAGGACGGTACCGGTATAGTATGGAATTCCCATGTTAATAAAGATAGCAAATTCAATGACAAGCATTAACAATACAGGTAATGAAATGGATTTTAGTACAATCATCATAAGCAGGAAGATAATACCGATTGAAACCGTATTGACGCTATTAAAATCGTGGTCGCTAATTTCAACAAGGTCCTTCATCAGAGGCCCTTCTCCTGCTAGAATAGCAGAACTATCATACCTTTTACAGATTTCATTTACCTGACGAACTTGCTCATTCAATTCGTCAGTTGCCATTTCATAGTGTGAGTTAATGAGTATCATTTGGTAGGTATCATTTTGGAAGATATCTACGATATCTTGTGGTAAAACATCTTTGGAAAGACCAGACTTGGCAAGCCTAGAAGGACTAAGTGTCCATTCAATTCCATCCAATGCTTCAATTTCATCTAACATTTGGTTTACTTGGTAATCTGGTAAGTCTTTATTGACGAGCAATAGTTCCACGGAAACCATGTTAAACTTTTCTTTGAGTTCGGTGTTAGCAGAAATGCTGTCTAAATTACTTGGCAAGGATTTATCTAGGTTATAGTAAACATCGGTGTTTTGGTAGCCATAAAAAGCGATTGGTAAAACAAGGATAAAGATAAGGGCAATGGCATGGTAATGCTTTAAGATAAAGTCCTTGATATGGGTAAATTGAGGCAAGATTTCTTTGTGTTTTGTTTTTTCAATCAGTGAATTTAATTCAAGCAACATTGCTGGTAAAACCGTTACGACACAAACAACACCAAGGAAAACGCCTTTTGCCATAACAAGACCAATATCTTTTCCTAAGGTAAGGTTCATACTACAAAGAGCCAAGAAACCAGCGATGGTTGTAAGAGAACTACCAACGACAGAAAGTAGGGTTTTCTCGATTGCAGTAGCCATGGCTTCCTGTAAGTCTGTGCCATTTTTCTTTTCTTGGGTATAACTGTGGTAAAGGAAAATAGCAAAGTCCATGGTAACACCAAGTTGTAACACAGCACTGATTGCTTTGGTAATATAGGAAGTTTGCCCAAGGAAATAATTGCTTCCCATATTATATAAAATGGCAATTCCAATGTTTAGTAGTAGAAAAAACGGTGCAATATAGGAGTCAAGTGCAATTTCAAGAATGAGTAAGCAAAGAACAACTGCGATTGCAACATAAACTGCAATTTCGGAATCAGATAAGTTTCGCGTATCTAAGATAGTTGCCGTCATACCACTTACTTTACAATGTTCGTCCATTATTTCTCGCAAAGTTTCAACAGCTTGCATGGTACTATCTGACGAGATTTGATCTTGGAACGTAACAAGCAAAAGCGTTGCATTATCTTGATAAAGTTTATCTCTGATTTCATTTGGTAACATTTCAACTGGTACATTAGGACCAAATACATCCGCTAAACTAACGGTCTTTTCTACATTTTCAATTTGTGAGATAGCATCTTCTAGTTTTAGAATATCTTTGGTTTCCATGTTTTCCAGAATAACAATGGAAAACGCTCCCATTTGAAAATCCTCTGCTAGAATGTTTTCCCCTTGAATGGTTTCTACATCTTGCGGTAAATACACTAAAAGGTCATAGTTAATTTTGGTTGCCTTGATACCAAGCACAGAAGGAACGAGTAACAAGATAGCAACGATTAGAATGACTTTACGGTATTTACAAATAAATTGTCCGAATTTGTGCATAAAATATACTCCTTTCTAAATATGACCAACGGTCAACGAAAAGTATTATACAACAAAAATGACCATTAGTCAATATGCTTTTGAAAAAATATTTTGCAATGAGAAAATGCTACTAAACATAACATATATACCAACTGGAAGAACGAAATAAAATTTGACAAAACTTTCAAAAAGATTGACCAATCGTCAAAAGTGTGGGATAATACCAAAAAAGGGGGAACTGCCATGGAAGAAAAAGAGAAAGAAACAAGATTATTAGAAACGGCATTTCATTTATTCACGGAAAAGGGGATTAAAGACACATCTATCCAAGAAATTGTAGATAATGCGAATGTAGCAAAAGGAACCTTTTATTTATACTTCAAAGATAAATACGAGTTAAGGGATATTTTAATTGCCAAGAAATCCCAAAAATTATTCAAAGAAGCATTGGAGGCCTTGCATAAAAACTATATCAACAATTTAGCAGACCAAGTCGTTTTTATTATTAACTATGTAATTGACGAACTAGCAAAAGCCCCGACTCTTTTGAATTTCATTTCAAAGAATTTATCTTGGGGAATTTATAACAAACAGATTTCAAGAATTTACGAAACAACAAATGACGGAGAAAACAGCGTATATGCACTGTTTCTAAAGGGAGTGAAAGAAAACAATATTCCACTCAAAAATCCAGAAGTTACCCTTTATATGATAATTGAATTGGTTAGTTCGACTTGCTTTAATTCGATTTTGTATCAAGAACCATTGCCAATCGAAGAATTTAAACCGTATTTATATGAGGCTATTCGTAATTTAATTGAACCAGAGAAATAGAGAAATACACATACCAAAATGTACCAATAGGAATTGGTACATTTTTTTGCATAAATAAAAATTGACGAATGGAAATTTTTGTGTTACAATAGAAATGCCATCAAAAAGAGGCATATTTGACAAGGAGATTGCGTATGATAAATCGAATAGGAGGTCAAATTCAAAGTCAAAATTTACTTAAAATCAAGAAAATTGTAGATAATGATTATAATGGAGATAAATTCGCGATTGTTAGAACAAAGAAAAATGTGGAGTTTATGAGAGAATATGGACTAAATAATGAAGATGTAAAGGATATCATAAGACAATTAACTGTAAATGATTGCTTCGCTGGTCCAGAGCCAGACAGAGATCCAAGATATAAAGGTTGGATATTGAAATTTTGCCCGTTGTTTGAGAATATAAAGTTGTATATTAAAATAAGAATTGAAAATACAGAAAAATCAGTTTGTTTGTCAATACATGAATTTGGTAGATATGATGAGGGGGAGAAAAAATGAAAGTATATTGCCCATATTGTAGAAAAGAAGTAGCGTATAAAATTGAAAAAAGAGAAGTAAAAGAATTTAGAGGAATTGAAATTGGAACGTATGAAAATGTTGCAATATGTGAGAAATGTAAAAAAGATTTGTATGTCAACGAAATTGAAAATGAAAATAATGAAAGAATTTATAAAGCATATCAAAGAAAAACAAATTGTATTACACCACAAGAGATTAGAAAACTAAGAGAAAAATATCAACTATCGCAAAGAGAATTAACGGCAATTTTAGGATTTGGAAAAATGACGATTAACCGTTATGAAAGAGGCGGAGTGCCAACAAAATCACAAAGTGATTATCTAAAATTGTTGAGCGAAAATGCAATGGAATTTAACAAGAAAGCCAAAGAAGCGTATGAAGCCAAAAGAATAAACCAAAAGACCTATCAAAAGATTGCAATGCAAGACATAGAGGATATAGTAAGCCAAGAAGATATTCAAGCAATGTATCGAAAATATATCAATTATGCTTTAACAAGAAAGCCAGATATTTATAATGGCTATAAAACTTTTGATTTAGAATTATTAGAAAATATTATTTCCTATCTTGCTAGTAAAGTAAAGAACTTAACAATTACAAGTATGAATAAATATTTATGGTTTATTGATATCTTAGCCTTCCAACAAAGAGGAACATCGATTACAGGTCTAACGTATCAAAATCAACAATTTGGACCAACGATTGTAGAGCAAAAATATAAAGAGATTTCTCTATTAGATAATAAATATACAAGAAATGATTATGAAGATGAAACGGGAACGAAATCTTACATTACAAGTAACCATAATTATGACTTAAGTAAGTTGGGCAAGGAAGAAATCAAGATTATTAACACAATTATTAAATTATTAAAAGATAAAAAGGTAACAGATATTTCAAACTTATCCCACCAAGAGGATGGATGGAAGAAGACAAAAAGATTTGAAAATATCTCTTTTGAATATGCAATGAAACTAAATTTTATGAAATAGAGAGGTAGTAATATGTATTCAATTATGTGCTATGTGAGTAATTTTATAAAAAATGAAGTGATGCCCGACCCATTTGCATTTCTACCGAACAATCCAATAGAAGTAAAAATATTGTCTATTTTGTTTGGAGCAACTATATTTAGTATAATATCTTATAAAATGTGTGGTATTTTTTATTACAAGGGAGGGGCACCTGCAATAGGAAAATTATTGTATCTATTTTTCTTTGGATTAAATATTGATGTTTTTATAACAATAAGCAAACTATTGCATAATGTATATATAATTTGGATTATATACTTTATCGTTATATGCTTAATTTTTAAGGGATTAAATAAATGTAGAGAGATAGTGTTTATAACATAAAGCAAAACTCCTCACGACTTGAGGAGTTTTCTATGTGTTAATTTGCTTCCAATGGATGCACGGTTCCACCGAGTAGACCGATTTGTGCATCTAAGATAATCCATTCGCTGTTAATGAGAACGGTATTCCATTGATGTTGCCACGAATTTGCGTTAATATGCTTACTTTGTACCCCAGCAGCGTTACACATCAAAGTTACTGCCTTACAAAAGCCAGAACAAGCCGCTTTCTTTAGAATAAGCGCAGCATAGGCTTCATTTCCAAAGTTTGCCTTATATGCTTCATTTGATTGATTGGTTTGTCTTGCCACGTTTTGATAAAGATAAGAACAAATTGCTTGGGCCTTTTGCTCTACACTCATACTTGGTTTAGTAATTTGTCCAACCACCCTTTTTGCCTCAGCAGTAGCAAGTTTTAACCTGCCAGACTTCGTGCTAGTGTCGTCTGCTACTTCTTCCTGAGAAGTCGTGGTAGTGGTTTTGTTTGCATTGCTAGAAATGGTCGAACTTCCTTTATTGGTTGTGGTGGAAGGTGCTTTTTCAACTGGTTTTTCTTTTACGGTAACGGTATAGGTCTGCTCTGCCACATTTTCATTTTTATCCGTGGCAAATACCTTTATAACATATTCGCCAGCCTTGGCAGTGTCTACCGTTCCCTCAATTTGCACTTCTAATGCACCATCGACTTCATCATGCGCTGTAACGCCAGATTTTGGGTCGAATTCGTCGCCAATGGTAATGATTTTATCCTCGATACCAGAAAGAATAGGTGGTTTGGTATCTTCCACAACAAGGACATAATCCTTTGTATTTTCAATCATTTTTAATTGCTTTGTGAAAAAGGTGTATTCATACGGACAAGAAAAACGAACTTGCAATACGTGATTACCAACAGTTTCAAAAACATATTGACTGCCTTTGGTTAATTCCTTGTGATTTACCAAAACAGAAAAAGTGGTTCCCTTGCTTAAATGGTCGGAAGCAATTAGTTTCTCGCACAATTCCTCATAAGACATTTCAGTTCCATATTCAATCGGTTCTTCAAATGGTAAAAAAGCAGTCTGGTTTTGTTTGCGGATGGCTTGCACCTTTTCCTCTTCTCGAATTCCAACAGAGCGGTAATACACATAACCAACGATACCAATCACTGCGATTGCAATTAAAAGTGTGGCGAATAGAATTGCTAAAACTTTGCCAATTTTCGAGCCTTTTTTCTTTTCCGTTGCTTCTTCCATCTTAAAATCCCCCTTTTTTCTAAAATATAGCATGGCAAACGAAAAAAATCCACAACTGGAGGTCTTTTTGTGGAAAACAGATCTCCAAAAACGAAAAAAGAAAGGAATTCAGCGAAACAAATGGAAAAAAATCCATTTCTGTGATATACTACTAAGCAAAAGAAAAAGAAAGAAGAGCATAGAAATGGGAACAACCTATATTGACGCCAAGGGAAAGGAAACAGAAATTGTATTAGAACCAGCGGTACAAGCCCTGAAAGAAGGAAAACTGGTTATTCTGCCAACCGAAACGGTATATGGAATTGGAGCAGATGGACGAAACCAGGAGGCTGTCTTAAAAATCTTTGAAGCCAAAGGAAGAAAACAAGACAACCCCCTTATTTTGCATGTTTGCAATCGCTCGATGATTGACCAAATTGCAGAAATAACGAGCCCAATCGAAGAACAACTAATCCACACTTTTATGCCAGGACCATTTACGATTATCTTAAAGAAAAAGAATTGTGTACCAGAAGCCGTAACAGCAGGAAATCCAACCGTTGCCGTACGTATGCCAAGTAACTGCATAGCAAACCGCTTAATAGCAGAATTTGGAGGTCCCATTGCAGCACCAAGTGCGAATTTGTCTGGAAAACCAAGTGGTACGCTAATGGAAGATATTGACCAAGCCTTAAAAGAAAAAGTAGCAGTAGCCATTGATGACGGACCAAGCAAAATCGGCTTAGAGTCAACCGTTGTAAAAGTAATCGACGGAGAACCAACCATTCTAAGACCGGGACAAATCACACTTGCAGATATTCAAGCTGTTTGCGGGAAAGGAAAAGTGGATGTCCATATCTTACACAAAATGCAAAGTCAAGAAGAAAAAGTGGAGTCGCCTGGTATGAAATACCGCCACTATGCCCCAAAAACAAAATGCAAAATGGTATATAGTCCAAATCCAGAAAAGATGGTAAAAACCATCAAAAACAAAATGCAAGAAGCAAAAAAAGAAGGAAAGAAAGTCATTCTCTTAACCCTTAGCGAAGATAGCAAGGCTTATGCAAACGAAGATGTTGAAGCAGTACTAGAAATGGGGAGTCGTCAAAAGTTAGAAGAAGTATCTAGCCGTATTTTCACACTATTACGCAAAGTCGACGATTACCACGCAGACCTTGTGCTCATCGAAGGTGTTACCAAGGACGGTCTAGGTCTTGCTATTATGAACCGTTTGCTTCGTTCTTGCGAGTACGACTATACGGAAATTTAAGAAAAGAAAGGAATTGTCATGAATTCGTCTAATTCCATTGAAGAATATTTGAAAACCATTTATGTATTAGAGCAAGAAACAGGACAAGTGCGTGTAACAGATATTGCAACCAAAAGAGGATGTTCAAAACCAAGTGTCAACCGTGCCCTAAAAGTACTCGATAGCCAAGGATTTCTTCAATATGAAGCCTATGGGAAAATTCACTTGACCGAGGAACGGTAAAAAAGCAGCTGAGAAAATCCAGCGAACGGGTATGGCACTCAAAGCCTTTTTAACACAAGTATTAGAAGTACCGGAAGAGATTGCAACCACAGAAGCAGAACATATGAAATATGCAGTTTCTGAAGATACCGTACAAAAATTAGAAAAATACATTGCTAGTATTATCAATTTAGAAGAATTAGATTGTTGTTATAACGGGAAGCGCAAGCAATGCCGTGAATGTGAAAGAGCGAAAAACCATAAGAAAGAGAGAAGCAAATAAAATGCCAGAAAAAGAAAAAGTCCTATTAGGAATGAGTGGAGGGGTAGATAGCAGTGTTTCAGCTGTCCTACTCCAAAGGCAAGGCTATGAAGTTGTCGGTGTAACCATTGATTTCACAGGGGATAAGCAAAAAGAAACAGAAGATGCCAAGCGAGTATGCGAAAAACTTGGTATTCCGCATTACCATTATGACGCCAAGCAGGAGTTTCAAGCAAAAGTGGTTGCACCATTTGTAACCTGTTACCAAAATTGCTTAACACCAAACCCGTGCGTAGAGTGTAATCGCTATCTAAAATTTGGTAAGATGTATGAATTTGCACAAAGCCTTGGTATTGATAAGATTGCAACAGGACATTATGCGAAAATTGAGCCAAATGAGGCAGGAGAATATTGCCTCCTAAAATCTGCTGCTACAACCAAAGACCAAAGTTATGTCCTCTATTCCATTCCAAGAGAAGTTTTACCCCATGTCATTTTTCCACTAGAAGGCTATCCGAATAAAGAAGAAATCCGAAAAATTGCAGCAGAAGAAAAGTTACCAATTGCTCAAAAACCAGATAGTCAAGATATTTGCTTTATCCCAGATGGAGATTATGCGAAGTTTTTAGAAAAAATGGGGCAGAAATCTTGCAAACGGAAACATTGTGAACCGTAAAGGCGAAATCTTAGGAACCCACCAAGGACTCTATCACTATACCATTGGACAAAGAAGAGGTCTTGGGATTGCAAACCCAGTACCGCTTTTTGTTCTGGATTTTGACCAAGAGAAAAACGCGTTAATTGTAGGAGAAGAAGCGGAACTCTATCAAGACCAGTTTACCGTTACAGATGTCAACTGGCTTCTTGCTAAGGTGCCTGAAACAATAGAAGCAACCATTAAAATTCGTTATCATGCGAAAGAAGCGGAAGGGCAAGTCATTTGCCAAGATGGAAAAGTAGAAGTAAGATTAAAAGAGCCACAACGCGGCATCACACCAGGGCAATCCGCTGTATTTTATCAAGGAAATCGTGTCATTGGTGGCGGAAAAATTGAAAGGAAGAAATAAATGAAATTACATATTGTTATGGTCGAACCAGAAATACCACAAAATACCGGAAATATTGCAAGAACCTGTGCTGCTACTGGTGCTAAACTACACTTAGTTAAACCACTTGGGTTTGAAATTACCGATAAACACCTAAAACGAGCGGGGCTAGACTATTGGGATAAACTTGAAATTGAAGAGCACGAAAGCCTAGCAGATTTTTTGCAAGCCTATCCAATCGAAAATCATGCGACGTTTTTGGCAAGTACCAAATCGCAACAGACTTATTGTGAAGAAGACTACATCAAGTTTAACGAGGTATTTATTTTGTTTGGAAAAGAAACCAAAGGCTTACCAGAAGACTTATTACAAGCCCATTTAGACCGTACTATTCGTATTCCAATGCGTAGTCATTTGCGTTCTTTGAATTTATCTAATTCCGTTGCCATTATTGTTTATGAAATCTTAAGACAAACAAATTTTGAAGGATTAGAAGAAATTAGTTCGTATTTCCAAAACTAAAGGAGTTATCCAAAAGATAACTTCTTTTTTTGTGCGAAAAATCAAGGAAAAATGCCACAGAGAAATTAGTTCTTATTCTCAAAATGAGGGCAAAAGAAAGGGGCGAGTGAAAAGGAAAATTTTGAAAATAGAAAAAATTTCAAATATTGTGAAAAAATTTAATAAAAATACTTGATTTTTTCATTTGCATATACTAAAATCAATTTAGGTGGAGAAAAGTGGTACAAAGTGGAGCGAAATGCTAGTGAGGTGAGAAAAAGTGTTAATAGGGGAATATGAACATTCCTTAGATGCCAAAGGCAGACTGATTATGCCGGCAAAAATAAGGGATGATATCGGTGAAAAGTTTATTGTAACCAAAGGTCTAGACGGATGCCTATTCGGTTTTTCTCGGAACAGAATGGAACAATTTTGAAGAAAAATTAAAAACACTACCACTAACAAACAAAAACGCTCGTGACTTTGTCAGATTTTTTCTATCTGGTGCAACAGAATGTGAAATTGACAAACAAGGAAGATTTCTCATTGCTTCTAATTTAAGAGAGTATGCTGGTATGGACAAAGAAGTTGTCATTATCGGTGTAGGAACTCGAATTGAAATTTGGAATAAAGAGAAATGGAAATCTTACAACAGTGATGAAAATATTTCAGCAGATGAAATTGCTGAGAATATGACAATGCTCGGTATATAACTTGCAAAAGTTTATATAAATCAAACCAAAGATAAAATTTTCAAAGTACAAAAGATGAATATCTAATCTATTTATTTTTACAAAAGACAAAACCAAACAGAAAACCAAAGATAAAAAATTTAATTTACAAAAGAAAAATGAAAAAAGTAAACCAAAGATAAATACGCTTTAAGCGTATAATGTGAAACAAAAGATTTGAAAGAACGAAAGATTTCTTGTGAACAAAAGAGAAACAAAAGATACAAGAGGAAGCATACAGTTGGTATTTTTCTGAATACCAACTGCTTATGCTATCTAAACTGGAGAGAGGGCAAAATGGAATTCAAACATATACCAGTACTACTCGAAGACTGTATTCAAGGACTAGCCATCCAAGCCAATGGAATTTATGTGGATGGAACACTTGGAGGAGCAGGACATAGTAAAGTAATCTTAAGTCATCTTTCAAAAGATGGATTGCTCATTGGAATTGACCGAGATACTGAAGCATTAGCAGCCGCTAAGCAGACCTTACAAGACTTTCCCAATGTGCAATATGTTCATGGAAATCATGACGAAATCAAACAAATCTTAGCCAATTTGAAAATTGAAAAAGTAGATGGAATTTTGCTGGACTTAGGTGTTTCTTCATATCAACTAGACGAGAAAGAACGAGGCTTTAGTTATCTTGGTGAAAACGAATTAGATATGCGTATGGATAAGACCCAAGAAAAAGACGCAAAGCAGGTAGTCAATACCTATTCCGAAGAGGAACTTGCTGAAATTCTATTTACCTATGGAGAAGAAAAATTTGCTCGTAATATTGCAAGAAACATTTGCAAAAGACGAGCAGAAAAAGAAATTGAAACCACCAAAGAATTAGTAGAAATCATTGAAAAATCCATCCCAAAGGCAAAGCAAAAAGATGGACATCCAGCCAAAAGAACCTTCCAAGCCATCCGAATTGAAGTCAATGACGAAATACGTCCTTTGAAAAATACCATTCGCGATTGTATCGAGGTACTAAAGGAAAAGGGTAGACTTTGTGTCATAACCTTCCATTCCTTAGAAGATCGAGCGGTAAAAGATGTTTTCAGCGAAGCACAAGGAAAATGTACCTGTCCAAAAGACTTACCATATTGTGTATGTGGAGCCAAAAGTCTTGGGAAAATGGTAAATCGCAAACCAATCATTGCAAGTGAAAAAGAAATGCAAGAAAATGCAAGGTCAAAAAGTGCAAAACTTAGAATTTTTGAAAAAGGCAACGCAGAAGAAAAGAGGTGATATCCAGTGGCATATGGGGAGTATCAATTTGAGACAAGCCCTAGAAAGTTGCAACCAGAGTATGAACCGAAAAAGAAGAAACAAGTCAAAAGAAATGTTCAAAAAAATGTAGAACTACATCAAAATGGAAATCCGAAAAAACAAGCTAAAAGAAAAGTAAAAATGGAAGTCAAGATGATTGTGTGGATTCTTCTTGGTTTTGCAATTTTTTGTGTCATTAGTTATCGCAACTCTTTAATCAATGAAAGTTTTAATGATAAAGAAAAACTAAAACAAGATTTAGCTGTAATCCAAAAAGAAAATGAACAATTACAAGTCAGCATTGAAAACAGCCTAAACTTATCTAATATTGAACAAGCAGCAAAAGATAAATTGGGAATGCAAAAATTAAATAATAGCCAAAAAATCTATGTTAGCCTTCCAAAGAAAGACTATATCGAAGCCGCTACCGAAGAAATTATTTTCACCGAAGAACTTTCTTGGCTAGAACAGCTATTGGGATATATGAAAAAAATCTTCTAAAGACTAAAATAAAGGAAAATATTTTAGTCTTTTTTTGTGCTTGCCGAATAAAATAAAAGCAGAAAAATGTAAACGGAGCGTGGAAAGCATGAGAAAGAAATTCAAACAAAACCAGATGAAACAGATGGAAAAATTACAAAAAGAAGTAGACATTCCCAAAATACGAAAAAAGAAGCGAAGGAAATGGAAAATATCGCGCGATAAAAAGCATCCAAAAGTGGACAAAAAGATTGGCGATATTACCCGCAAGAAAGTCCTTCGTTTTATCATGCTTGCCGTGTTTGGCGTACTATTTCTACTCCTCGTTCGTATTGGATATATTCAATTTGGGAAAGGGGTAGAATATGCTGGAATGGCAATCGACCAGCAAAGCATGAAGCGAAAAATTAGCCCAAAGAGAGGCACGATTTATGATGCAACTGGAAAAGAAGTGCTAGCGGTCAGTAGTTCAGTTGAAATGGTAACCGTCAATCCAACCAATATTGCCAAAGAAAACAAGGAAAAGGTAGCAAGAGCCTTGTCGGAAATTTTAGAAGTAGACTATGAAAAAGTAGCAAAACGAGTGGGTAAGCATAGTTCCATTGAAACCATTGCAAAAAAGGTAGAGAAAGACAAGACGAATCGCTTGCGAGAATGGATGCGGAGAAAATGGCATTACGACTGGAATTAATATTGACGAAGACCGAAAACGATATTATCCACATAACAGTCTTGCTGCTCAGGTAATTGGCTTTTGCGGAGCAGATAACCAAGGACTAGATGGAATTGAAGCCAAATATGACAAAGAATTAAAAGGCGAGTATGGCAAGATTAGTAAATTAACGGATGCCAAAGGAAAGGACATCAAGAATACCAAAGAAGACTATGCCAAAGCCAAAGATGGCAATGATTTAATCTTAACGATAGACGCAACCATTCAAGGAATTGCGGAAAAATATCTAGAAGAAGCCTGTATTGATAATGTTTGTACCGATGGTGGCAACATTTTAATTATGAACCCGAAAAATGGAGATATTTTGGCTCTTGCTAGTTATCCGTCCTATAACTTAAATCAGCCGTATGAACCAAACACAGAAGAACTAAAGCAAAACTGGGGCTCGATGCTGCAAGAAGATAAAACCAAAGCCTTGCAAGGAGCATGGCGAAACAAAGCCATTGCAGATACGTATGAACCAGGTTCTACCTTCAAGTTAATTACAGCATCTGCAGCCTTAGAAGAAGGCATTGCTACCACAGATAAAGAAGGACAGTTTTGCTGTACGGGTGGTATTGAAATTGCAGGGGTTCGTATCAAGTGTTGGAGATATTATCGACCTCACGGCTCAGAAAGTCTACGACAAGCCCTAATGAATTCTTGTAATCCAGTCTTTATTGGGCTAGGACAGAAAATTGGAGTAAGCAAATACTATGAATATTTACGAAAATTTGGACTATTGGAAAAAACAAAAATAGACCTGCCAGGAGAGGCCAATAGTATATTCTTAAAAGAAGCAAAAGTAGGTCCAGTGGAACTTGCTACCATTTCTTTTGGGCAACGTTTTGAAGTAACGCCAATTCAAATGGTAACAGCCGTATCAACAATCGCAAATGGTGGAATTCATGTTCAGCCAAGAGTGGTAAAAGCGATTGTTGACTCTCAAACTGGAGAAAGAAAAGAAATCCAGCCAATTCAAAAGGAGCGAGTCATTGAGGAAAAAACAGCACAAGATGTGCTAAGTATGATGAAAAGTGTAGTAGACGAAGGAACGGGAAAAAATGCACAAGTAAAAGGCTATGCGATTGGCGGAAAGACAGGAACCTCGGAAGATGGTGTTAATACCAACAAATATGTAACATCTTTTATGGGAGTAGCACCGACCCAAGACCCAGAATTGGTTATTCTAGTCGTTCTATATAATCCAACCGGAGAAGGAGGACATCAAGGAGGAGGCGTAGCAGCACCAGTAGGAGGGCAAGTCCTAAGCGAAGTTTTACCCTATCTCAACTTAGCCAAAACAGAAGCAACAGACGAAGAAGTGCAAGAAGTAGAAGTACCAAATTTGGAAAAAATGACGGTCAAAGAAGCAAAAGAAGCAGTCAAGCAAAAAGGACTATTATTAACAATCGAAAACGAAGCAGACTTTGCGGGCGTAAATATAGCAGAATATGTGGTGCGAGAACAATTTCCAAAACCAGGGATTAAAATCTTAGCTGGAAAGTCTGTCCGTATTCAAATCGAAGAGGGAAAAAAGTAAAAAAGAGGGTATACAAAAGAAAAAAAACAGTATATAATGGACTTGGAAAATGATAGAAATGAGGTAGAAATATGGAATTAAAAAGCATATTAACTGGAATTGAAGGATTAAAAGTAAGAGGCGATTTAGACCTTTCGATTAAAAAGTTAGAAAGCGATTCAAGAGCTGTAAAGAAAGGCGACCTATTCGTAGCCATCAAAGGGTTTGATACTGATGGGCACGAATACATTGCAAAAGCAATCGAAAATGGAGCAATTGCTGTACTTGCACAAGCCGATACCAGCAAGGAACAATTAAAAGCAATACCAGAAAATATTACCCTCATTGTAGCACCAGATACCAGACTTGCACTTGCAACCGCAGCGTGTAACTTTTACCAAAATCCATCTCGCGAGTTCAAACTGATTGGTGTAACAGGAACCAAGGGAAAAACCACCACTACCTATATGATAAAAGAAATCCTAGAAAAACAAGGGAAAAAAGTAGGGCTCATTGGAACGATTGCTACCTATATCGCAGGAAAGAAATTAGAAGATAGCGACCGAACCACACCAGAAAGCCTAAAACTACAACAACTATTCCGCCAAATGGCAGATGCAGGTTGCGAAGCAGTTGTGATGGAAGTATCTTCGCAAAGTCTTAAACTAAACCGTGTAGCAGGCTGTGATTTTGATATTGGTGTATTTACCAACTTTTCCGAAGACCACATCAGTCCAAAAGAGCATCCAGATATGGAAGACTATTTCCAATCTAAGTTAAAACTATTCTCGATGTGTAAGCAAGGGTTTGCCAATGCAGACGACTTACACGCATCTCGCGTACCAAAATTGGTAACCAATTGTCCAGTTCAAACCTATGGAATTGACAACTATTGTGATTTACTAGCCAAAGACATTACCATTACCAATTCCTATGTAGATTTCAAAGTAAAACTAGGCGATAAAAATGAAAGAGTAAAAACCTGTATACCAGGTAGATTTAGTGTATATAATTCATTAGCAGCCATTAGTGTCGCAAAATGCTTAGGCTGTGATGCAGAAACCATCAAAGAGGCATTAGTAGAAGTACGTGTGCCAGGAAGAAGTGAGTTAGTGAATAACAAAAAAGAACTAACCATTATGATAGATTATGCTCACTCACCAGAAAGCCTAGAAAATATCTTGAATGCAGTAAAATCCTACACCCGAGGAAGAGTTATTTCAGTTTTCGGTTGTGGTGGTGACCGCGACCCAGGAAAACGACCAATTATGGGAGAGATTTCAGGACGAATTGCTGATTACTCGATTATTACCTCAGACAATCCACGAACCGAAGACCCAACCAAGATTGTCAACCAAATTGAAGAAGGTATAAAAAAGACAAAAGGAAAATATACTTGTATCGTAGACCGTATCGAAGCAATCAAACATGCCATTGAAATTGCAAACAAAAAAGATATTATTGTGCTTGCTGGAAAAGGGCATGAACCATACCAAGAAATTAACAAAGAGAAATTTCCATTTGATGAGCGAATTATTGTCAACCAAATTATCAATGGAGAATTATAAAATAGACGCAGGGGAGGAAATATGAACGAACAAATAACATTACTACTGACATCATTTGCAATCAGTTTCGTATTGTCTTTCATTGCCATACCAATACTAAAGAAATTGAAAGTAGGGCAAATTGAAAGATCAGATGGACCACAATCTCATCTCAAAAAACAGGGAACGCCAACCATGGGAGGTATCATTATGATGCTTACCATCATCCTAATGGCAGGAATTACTTTCTTGAAATACAAAGGAAGCGAATGGATGGGAGAGAAAAGTCTGCTAATCCTTGCCTTTATTACCATTGGTTTTGGTGTCGTTGGTCTAGTGGACGACTTGAAAAAATTAGTTGGCAAAAATACCAAAGGACTCGAGCCAAAATTAAAAATGCTAGGATTGCTGATCATTGCTGTCATCTATGTTGTGTTTTTAACCAATGTTTTGAAAATTGGAACCGATATTTCCATTCCATTTTTTGATGTAAGTCTAACCCTACCAATTTGGCTCTATATCCCATTTGCTGTGTTTGTACTGCTAGCAACCACCAATGCGGTAAACTTAACCGATGGTGTAGATGGGCTTGCCACAACCATTACTACAATTATCTTTGCTTGTTTAACCGTGATTGGTGTGATGACAGGCAACAAAGAAGTCGCCATGATTGGTTCGATTTTAGTGGGAACTTGCTTATCCTTCCTATTATTCAATTTGCATCCAGCAAAAGTTATGATGGGAGATACTGGTTCACTCCTATTAGGAGGAGCCATGGCAGGAATTGCCCTCTACCTAAAAATGCCATTATTACTACTCATTATTGCACTCATTCCAGTGGTTGAAACACTATCTGTTATGATTCAAGTCATATCGTATAAAAAGACTGGAAAAAGAGTATTCAAAATGGCTCCAATCCACCATCATTTTGAGTTATGTGGTTGGAAAGAAAACAAAGTTGTTGCTATTTTCGGAGCAGTAACACTCATTTTATGTGTGATTGGACTGATGTCCATATCTTAAATTTCCAAGGGGGAAATGTACGTGCAAAAGAAAACAAACAACCAGATGCAAAGAAGAGGACACAAAACAGACTTTGCCCTATGCGTAACCGTATTTTTACTGTTAGCATTAGGAATTGTTATGGTATTATCTGCAAGTGCCCCATCTGCTCTTGCCGAAACAGGGAAGAGTTATACCTATTTTGAAAAACAATTGATGTTTGCGGGAATTGGAATTGTGGTAATGTTTATCATGTCCTTTTTCCCATACAAAAAATTGCTTCGTTATTATAAACTAATCTATGTTTTTTCAGTACTAATCCTATTACTTGTTTTGGTACCTGGAATTGGAAGGTCTGGTGGTGGTGCGCAACGTTGGATTGAAATCCGGAATTCGTTTCCAACCATCAGAGATCACGAAAATTGGCTTGATTGTTGCTTTCGCAGGATATTTTACCGAGCATCGAGATAAAATTGGTACCTTTGAATATGGCTTTTTCAAGCCAATGGTAGCAGTTGGAATACCAGTTGTTATTCTGTTCGCAGTACAGAGCCATTTGAGTGCTGCCATCCTTATTTTCTCGGTTTGTTCATGTATCATGATTGTAGCTGGAACGAGAATCAAATATTTTGCTGAATTAGGTGCTGTGCGGAGGCTGTGGAATAGCTGTCCTCTTAACACAATTACTCAAAAAAGGTTCAGACGATTACCATATTGGAAGAATACAGTCTTTCTTAGATCCTTTTGCAGATAAAACTGGAGATGGCTGGCAAGTTGTTCAAAGTTTGTATGCCATTGGTTCAGGAGGTCTTTTTGGTGTAGGATTAGGAGAAAGCAAGCAAAAGTATTTGTACATACCAGAGCCACACAACGATTTTATCTTTGCGATTCTTGCAGAAGAACTAGGATTAGTAGGCTGTGCAGTTGTTATCACCCTATTTGGTATCTTCATTTGGAGAGGCATTTTAATTGCCATGAAAGCAGAAGACTTATTTGGTACCCTACTTGCTACTGGAATTGTAGCAGTAATTGGATTGCAGGCTATCTTGAACATTGCCGTTGTAACAGGCTCTATTCCAAACACGGGTATTGCTTTACCATTCTTTAGTTATGGTGGTACTGCATTAGTCATTACTCTTGCCTGTGTCGGACTGTTATTAAGTATTGCAAGAAGTACCAAAAAAGTATAAAGGAGAGTAAAAAATGAAAGTAGTTGTTGCAGCAGCAGGTACAGGAGGACATATTAACCCAGGAATTGCGATCGCAAACCAGATAAAACTCCATCATCCAGAAGCAGAGATTGTATTTATTGGAACAGACCGTGGACTAGAAAATGATTTAGTACCACGAGCAGGCTATGCCTTAAAAACCATTGAAGCCTATGGCTTACAAAAAGAGATTTCCATTCGTAATTTCCGCAATGTCATGAAAACATTTCACAGTAAAAAAGACATCGAGGAGTATTTTCAAAAGTTCAAACCAGACCTTGTGATTGGAACAGGCGGCTATGTTTGCGTGCCAGTATTTGAAGTAGCAACCAAACAAAAAATACCAACCATTTTGCATGAAAGCAATGCCTACCCAGGTAGAGCAGTCAAAATGTTTGCGAAAAAAGTAAATCGTGTATTAGTTGGGTTTGAAGACTCGAAGCAGTTCTTAGCAGGAATTGGTCATGTGGTCGTAACTGGAAATCCAACGAAGGTAAAGAAAAAAGAAACAACGTCAGAAGAAAAGAAAAGCATTTTAGAAGTCATTGGTGTCAAAACGAACTTACCAATCGTTTTGGTATTTGGAGGAAGCCAAGGTGCGAAACGCATTAACGAGGCAATGCTCAATTTAATTGCAGAGAAGAAAAATGCAAAATACCAAATTATATGGGCAACAGGACCAAAGCAATATGACGAGATAAAAGAGACATTAGAACAAAGAGATTTGAATATTAACCGTATGGAAAATGCCAAAATTCTGCCATATATCTATAACATGGAAGAGCTAATGAACATTGCAGATTTATTGGTGTGCAGAAGCGGAGCAATGACTATTACCGAGATTGCCAATGTAGAAAAACCAGCCATTTTCATTCCATTACCAAGTCGAATGGCAAACCGCCAAGAAGATAATGCAAGGGTATTGGTAAAGTTAAATGCGGCTCGTATGATTTTGAACGAGGAACTAACCGCAGAAAGATTAGCCAAAGAAATTGACCCAATCATATCGGATGAAGAGAAAAGAAAGAAAATGGGAAAAAATGCAGGAAAGATATCTATTGCCGGAGTGGAAGAAAAAATTTATACTGAAATTAAAAAGTGCTTGAAGTCCTAATTTCAAGCACTTTCTTACGGTTTGCAAAAGTGATAATACTTCTTGAAAGTTGGAATTCTGTGAAAATTAGCACGAAAATAGCAGGAATCTTGTGAAAAAACGAACAAAAAATGCAGGAATTTTGTGACAAAATGCTTGAAAAGCGCTGGAATTTTGTGATATAATAAAGGAGAAGAAGGTGATTAGATGGAACTTCTAAAAAGAAAAATAGATGTATTCTTACAGGAATGGAAAAACAATCCCGACCATATGCCTCTTATTGTAAAGGGAGCACGTCAGATTGGAAAAACCGAGTCCATCCGAAACTTTGCACGCAAACACTATACCAATGTAATTGAAATTAACTTTGTTTTACAAAAACAATACCAAGATATTTTTGACGATGGGTTTGAAGTAGATACGATATTGAAAAATATTTCTTTACGAAATCCAGAGTTGGAATTTATCCCAGGGAAAACCTTGTTTTTCTTTGACGAAATACAAGATTGTATTAACTGTGCGACAGCATTAAAGTCCTTCCGACAAGACGGAAGATTTGATGTCATTTGCTCTGGGTCTTTAATGGGAATAAATTATCAAGAAATCGAGTCCAATAGTGTTGGAAACAAAGAAGACTATGAGATGTATTCCATGGATTTTGAAGAATTTCTTTGGGCAAAAGGATACTCTGAAAAACAAATTGACGACCTATATGAACATTTGCTAACATTAACGCCATTCTCAAATACAGAATTATCTGTTATGTTTGAAAATTTTAAGGAATATATGATAATTGGTGGTATGCCAGCGATTGTTTATCACTTCATAAAAAACAAAAACTATAGCGGAACTTTGCAAATGCAAGCACAGATATTAAAAGATTATGAGGAAGATATTACAAAGTATGCAAATGGATTAGACCAAGGGAAAATCCTAAATGTATATCGTAAAATTCCAGCGTTTCTAGGAAATGAAAATAAAAAGTTTCAAGTTTCTAAAGTAGAAAAAGGAGCAAGAAGCCGAGAATATGTAGGAACAATCGACTGGCTAAACAATGCAGGAATTATCAATGTATGTTATTGTTTAGACCAAGTGGCTCTACCACTAAAAGGAAACTATAATCCAGATAATTTCCGTATTTATTTCCGAGATACTGGACTACTCATTGCCTCGCTTGACGAAGAAGCACAAGAGGATTTACGAAATAATAAGAACTTTAATACGTATAAAGGTGCAATCTATGAAAACGTAGTAGCAGATATGCTTGTTAAACAAGGCTATTCGCTCTATTTCTATAAAAATGAAAAAGGAACACTCGAAATGGATTTTTTTGTACGAGATCAAAAATCTTTAATACCAGTAGAAGTAAAAGCAAATGACGGAGCAACCATATCATTAAACAAATTAATAGAAGGAAAAAATTATCCAGATATCCAATATGGAATGAAACTAGGGTACAAAAACATTGGATTTAATGGAAAATTTTATACATTTCCATACTTTGTTACATTCCTTTTGAAAAGATACTTAAGAGAGAAAAACAAATCGTAAGATTTTTTTTCATAAGATAAAATGTCTAAAAAAGAAGAATGAAATATAATTGAAATATTTAAGCGGGATTTTTCAAGCATTTGAAAACCTGCTTTTTTTATTAGCAAAACAAGAAGGAATATTTTGTCGAAAAATGTAAAATGCTGTCGATGAAAAGTAGTTGAGAAAATCCACAGATAGGTATATAGTAGAAAATGCCGTTTGCCGAAAAGAATATAAAAGGAGGAGATAATGATAAAGGAAAACGAAAGAGAAAAGTTAGTCTATGGAGAAACGGATGTGGAAAGAGAGGATCCCTTAGGATTGCACCCTTCCATTCATTTGAAGTATATTAAAATCAAGAATAATTTGTTGGAGGAAGAAGGCTGTACCTATGGAATTGAAATCATTAAAGAGGAGAAGAATGCAAACAAGATAGACGAAGAACGTGAAGAGATTGGCGCGCTTTATCGCAGTGAGGAAAGAGCAAATGAAGTTTTAGAAATTCTAAAGAGAAACAAAGTAACGCCAGTTGAATTAAAGGATGTTATATCTGATATCAATTATCAATATGAATGAGAAATAAGAGATTAAAACAAGGTAAATGGTGAAGTAGAGTGTTTAAGATTTGGAAGAAATAATAGTATATGAGTAAAAACAGACAACTTAGTAAAAAATATCAAAAAGGAAAAATCATCTCCTGTTGCATTTGAAATTCGTCAATGTTATAATAGCAATAGGAAAACACAAAAGAAAAGGTGTGAAAACGATGAATTTTATCCTAGTAGTTATTTATATACTAGTATTACTAATATTTTCATTAGCGGCTCTGGCGGTTCTACAGATAAAGTTGGCAGGTATCAAGGTAAAAGACTTTTGGACATTCGTGGAAGCAAACCAAATTTTAGATAAATTGTACAGATTTTCAAAATACTACGATAGCATGAGTTCACAAGAGCAGATTGTATTCTTAGAGCAAGCAGAAGAAGTATTTGATGCTTTTGATAAAGTCCCAGACGTCATATGGGAAGATGAACATTCAAAATATGTCTTAGTCCTAGATACTTATAAAAATATTAAATTAGCAAGATGGAACCAAGAAGGTCAAGAAAAGATAGTTCCAATGATTAAAAAATGAAAAAGATTACACAGGAGAAAGCAAGTGTAATCTTTTTTTATGCGAATAAAAAAGGAAAAAATGCCCATAATATAATTAGTATGGAAAAAATTAAAAAAATTAGTATTGGACTTATGGCAGGGATTATTTGTGGATTGTTTGCATCTGGAGGAGGTTTGGTACTTATTCCCGCCTTGGTATATTGGATGAATCTGGAAGAAAAGCAAGCCAGAGCAACAGCACTATGGTGTATTGCACCAATGGTACTAACAGCTTTTTTTCTCTACTCACGAGAGGATTTAATTGAGTGGAAAACACGGAATTTTATGTGCAATCGGTGGGATTGTAGGAGGAATAATTGGAGCGAAGTTAATGAGGAAAATTCCCGACATAGGCTTAAAAGTATTGTTTATTGGTTTGCTTTCCTATTCTGCTTTTCAAATGCTTGTCCGATAGAAAGAAGAGAAAAAATGCCCGTTATTTATGGAATTGTATCAGGGATATTAAGTGGTTTTGGAATGGGCGGTGGAACCATTCTCATTTTGTGCTTAACAACATGGGAGAAAATGGAGCAACATGTAGCACAGGCAACGAGTTTAGTCTTTTTTTTAGCGGCTAGCATTTCAGCAATTTTAACCAATCGTAAGAAAATACCGGTGGATAAAAAGTTAGTAACAACGATTGTTATTTGGGGCGTGATAGGAGCAATCATAGGAGCAGTTATCTCCCTTAACATGGGTGTACAAGCACTACGAA
The DNA here is from genome assembly GCA_947648765.1 of uncultured Clostridium sp. GTDB lineage: Bacteria > Bacillota > Clostridia > TANB77 > CAG-508 > CALYAK01. Next base: position 4,700 of record CANSOY010000007.1, on the reverse strand, counting down.
AGGCTTTTGGTATCTTCTTAATGGCGATTGTTGCCAATGAATGGTATTCTATTTACAAGATGTATAAAAAAAGAAAAAAAGGAACATAATACAAATACAAGATTAGGAAATAAGGAGGAATGAAATATGAACTTTGTAAAAGGTATGATTATTGGTACAATGGCAACTGCAGGGGCTGTCATGATTTATCAAGAAACAAAAGGAAAATCCAATAAAATGATGATGAAGAAAGGCAAACAATTTGCGAAGAAATTAGGAATATTATAGAAAAGAAGAGAGTATTGCATGAAAAAGTAAGCAGTACTCTCTTTTTAGAACTAAAACTGAAAAAATGGAATACAATAACTTGAAAAAAGAGAGAAAATATGATATAATTTATACAAATTGGGAATGTTATTCCTAATTTGTATAAAGGAGAGATGCGTTATGAAATACATTAACCGAAATCTACAAAGAAAAATTGACGAAATGAAAGGGCAATTTCCTGTTATCTTAGTAAGTGGTGCACGACAATCCGGAAAAAGCACATTACTAGAATATATTAGTAAAGATGCAAAAGAAGAAGTCAACTATGTTTCTTTAGATGACCTAAAAGAAAGAGCAAATGCCATTGAAGACCCAGAAACCTTTTTGAGAGTACACGAACAACCACTCATTATTGATGAGTTTCAATATGCTCCTAATTTGCTTTCCTATATCAAAATACAAGTCGATACAGCTAGAAAGAATGCTTTGTTTGGAGATGGAAAAGAAGTAGGGACAATGTATTATTTAACAGGTTCTCGTGTATTTCAAACAATGGAGAATGTGTCAGAGTCCTTAGCAGGAAGAATTGGAATTTTGGAACTCATGCCATTATCTACACGAGAATTAGAAGAAAAAGCAGAGGAATGTTTTATTCCAGATATTCAAATATTAAAGAAAAAAGAACCAATTCCATATGAAGCAACCATAAAAATCTATGAGAGGATTTTGAAGGGAAGTTATCCAGAACTATATAATGGACAACAAAAGGATTTAGAAAACTTTTATTCAGCATATATTCGTACATATATCGAACGAGATATACGAGATTTAATCAATATACGAGATGAAGTAAAATTTTTACGTTTCATTTCAGCAGTAGCAGCAAGAACTGGTCAAGAATATAACGCAAGTGATATTGGAAAAGATGTGGGCATTGATAACAAAACAGTAGACGAATGGACATCTATCTTAAAAAATACATTTCTCATATATTTTTTACAGCCATATTCCAATAACGCAGTAAGTAGAGCCATAAAAAGACCAAAAATCTACTGTATGGATACAGGGCTTGCTTGTTATTTAGCGGGATACTTAGATGCAAGAACATTAGAGAGAAGTACCTACAGTGGACAAATTTTTGAAACGTATCTCATTTCAGAAATTATTAAGTCTTACCAAAATAATGGAAGAGATCCAAGAGTACATTTATATTATTACCGAGATAATAACCAAAAAGAAATAGACCTACTAATTATTGACCAAGACAAAATCTATCCAGTCGAAATCAAAAAAGGTGCGAATGTGGGAAAAGAGGCAATAAAGAATTTTGATATTGTAGAAAAATTTGAAATGAAATCTCCAAATGGAATTGTACTGTGTTTGACGAAAGATATTCACGCAATCGATGCCAACAACTATATGATACCGATTGAATATATATAACAGAAAGAAGATAAGGAAAACGACAATCCTTATCTTCTTTCCATAAAAAAGCACGAATTACGGAAAAATAGTGCAAAAACAAAGTAGAAAAGAAAAACGAGAAAAAATAAACAACATAAAAACGAAAGAATACAGTAGCCATAGCATACACAAAAGGTGTACAAAATATACCTGAAAACCAACAGCAACAACGGAAAGCATGACTAGTAACAATAGTCGTACTGATAATCTTGGCGGGCATTACGCTTAATGCAGTCATAGGCGAAAATGGCATTATCTTACAAGCAAAAGAAACAAAGAACCTAGTAACCAACGAAACAACCTATGATAATGCTCAACTAGCACAACTGCAAAATGAGTTAAAAGACAACGGCTTGTATAGTGGAATAGGGATTATACCAGGAACCGATACAGGAGGAGGCTCCGAGGGAGGAGAAAACGGCATTGGTGGTGGAGGCAACCAAGGAGGACAAAATAACTCTGGAGAAGTAGTGCCACCAACTAACCGAGAGCCAATCAATAATACGAATAAAACCAATACCATTATTGGAGGAGAAACAGCCCAAGACCCAATTATTCGAGTATTGGACGGAGAACCTATTGCAGCGAGTTTCTATCGAAGTGATGTAACCATACAAATCTATACCTTAGATAAAACGCAAAGAATAAAATATATCTTAACAACAACGGTAAAAGATATTAACGACGAGTTGTATCCAAGTGGACTAGTAAAGGAATTAGATATAGAAAATGGTGGAACATTGACGTTTACGAAAGATGGAGAATATACCATAACAGCCTATGCGTATGACGTATATGGAGATAAATCCAATCCAACCGTAATGTGGCTAAAAAGAGAAACAGGAACTACACCAGGAAATGGAGTAACGGTAACAGTAGCCAGTGGAAATATGGGACAAAATAACTGGTATACCAGTAATATAACACTAAGGGTACTAGGAACGGATACAGGTTCTAGTAGAGTAACGTACCGAGTAGTAGGAAGAGCATATAGTAATGGAACCATAGGAAACTATCCATGGTATAAAGACGAGGAAGTAGATACAGGAGAAATAGACATACCAAATGGAACAACGTTCAAAATAGAAATCGATGGAGAGTTTGCTATCGTAGCCTATACCTATGATAGTGGAGGAATGAGATTATCTACAGCAACGACATTAAATGTAAAAAGAGATGCTTCAAGACCAATCGTAACATTGTATAAAGGAGAGCAAGTAGTAGGAACAGGATTTCAAATTAGTATGGCAGCCCAAGACTTTGCCTCAAACTTAGCAACAACCGAAAGATATAACTATCGCCATAAACTAGCACCAGATATGACTTATACCGATAGTAAAAGTCAAGAAACTACAAAAATATATACAGGACTAGCCCAAGATAAAACCTATGATATGTATGTTGTAGTAAAAGACGAAGCAGGAAATATGACAGCAAGTGATGTCATTAGTAAACCATCTTTATGGATAAGTAATACACCAACAGTGGCAGATACAGTATATGAGGGAAAAGAAGGTGGAAGAAAATACTGTAGTGATAATGTAGATGTATCCTTAAGAGGACAAGATAGAAACAATGTAGATATCTCAAGAGTAACGTATCAAATATTAGGAACGACAACAAGTGAAGGGCAAATGGATGGAATAAACTATAATAAGGGAGTATCCCTACCAGAAACAGAGTATGAGATAAGCGATACAGAAACAAAAACAATCCAAGTAAGAGCAGATGGAAACTGGACAATCAAGGTACATACATATAACAAAGAAGGAGTAAGAGTAACAACCAATACCTTAGATGTAACGAGAGATACGGTAAACCCAGAACCACCAACAATCGAAGTAGCAAGTGGAACAATGGGAGATGAAACGTATTATAGAAGTGATATTGATGTAAGAGTAACAGGACAAGATGATACCTCCTTCAAGAAAGTAACTTATACGGTAACAGGAACAGCAACAGGAGCAGGAAGTATCGGAGGAGTAAGTATCTCAAGCGGACAAAATGTAAATATAACAGAAACAGAGATAGCAAATGGAGGAACGTTTAAGATACAAGCAGATGGAAGATGGACAGTAAAAGGATATACCTATGATAAAGCAGGAAGAAAATCCGTTATAGCGGAGGGAATAGTAGTAACAAGGGATATGGTAGACCCAACTGCAAACCAACCAAGTATAACTAGTGGAACACAAGGAGAACCAAGTTATTACAGAAGCAATGTAACAGTAAAGATATCTGGAAGCGATATAACTAGTCCATTGAAAAAAGTAACATACCGAGTAACAGGAACAGCAAAAGGAGCAAATGGACATGGAACAGTAGGAAACACAACTGTAACAGAGAACCAAGTATTAGATACAGGAGAAGTAGAGATAGCAAACAATGGAACAATCCAGATAGAGGCAGATGGAACATGGACAGTAACAGCATATTCATATGATGTATCTGGAAGAAAGTCAGCAGTAAGTCTTAGCCTAGTATTTACAAGAGATACAGTAGCACCTACAATATCTAGTATAACAGCAGTAGCCAATAGCACAAGTGCAGTAACGGTAACAGTAAACGGAGCAAGTGATGTTATCAGTGGAATAGGAACAGCCAATACAACTTATACATATTATCAGGAAAGTACACAGAAAGGAACATCAGCAAGTAATACATATCAATATACTGGACTTGGAAAACAATATTATACAATAAAGGCAACAGTAAAAGATAAAGCAGGAAACGTATGTGAAAAAACAAAAAGCATATTGCCAATATTAGATTTTGCATATACAGGAAGTGCACAGTCATTTACATTACAGCCAGGAAAATATAAACTGGAGGTTTGGGGAGCCCAAGGAGGGGGAAATGTTGGGGGAAAAGGTGGCTATAGCGTGGGGGATGTAAGGACTTTTAGTTCCGTTAGTTTTTCTGCGATTGTTGGGGGGCAAGGGCCCGGCGTCGTTGGTAGATACCGGTACGGCTTCTGGCGGGGGAGGAAC
>CANSOY010000006.1 GCA_947648765.1 uncultured Clostridium sp. | reverse complement strand
CACCATCGGTCGCTTAGGAGGCGACTGCTCTATCCTGCTGAGCTATAAGCACATAATAGTCGGAAATCATTATATCAATTTTTACCAGCAAAGTCAAATATTCCTGTGGGTTGTATCATTGACAATTTCAAGGAAAAGGCGATATAATGAATTTAGTTTTACGAAGGAGGATTTATGAAAAAGAAAATTATTTTAGCCTCTAATAATGTTGGAAAAATAACTGAAGTAGAAGAAATCTTAACCAATTATGATATTTTATCGCAAGAACAAGCTGGCATCCGAACAGAAGTAGTAGAAGATGGTTCTACTTTTGAAGAAAATGCTGTAAAAAAGGCGAAGGAAATTGCCAGATTAACAGGTAGACCTTGTATTGCAGACGATAGCGGTTTGTGCATTGATTTCTTAGACGGATTTCCTGGCGTTTATACCAAACGCTTTTTAGGAGAAGAAGCAACTGACAAAGACCGTAACGAAGATATTTTGAAAAGATTGCATGAAATTCCACACGAATTTCGCAGGGCTCATTTTGTTTGTTGTATTGCTTTAGCTTTACCAAATGGGCAATCCTTTCCATTTGAGAAATCTTTAGATGGATATATCTCCACCGCACGTAGAGGCAACAAAGGTTTCGGATTTGATGAAATCTTTGAATTAGAAAATGGAAAAACATTAGCAGAAATTAGTCAAAGAGAAAAATTAACCATTAGTAGCAGAAGAGTAGCACTCGAAGCATTAAACGAATTTATTTTACGAAAAAGGATTGTTTTATAGTATGCAACGTATCATTGGTCCTATGCGAAAAGCCATTGAGCATTATGCAATGATTGAAGAAGGCGACAAAATTGCGGTTGGGCTTTCTGGCGGAAAGGATTCGATTACTTTATTAAAAGGATTGAAAGCTATTCAGCGATTTTATCCAAAAAAATTTGATTTAATTGCCATTAGTATCAATCCTGGTTTTGACTCTTTTGACACTGCTTTTTTAGAAAAAACTTGCGAAGAAATTGGTGTTCCTCTTTTTATTGAAAAAACGGACATTAAAGAAATTGTTTTTGATATTCGTAAGGAAAAAAATCCTTGCTCTTTATGTGCAAATTTGCGTCGTGGTGTTTTGAATAGTACCGCGAATCGTGAGCATTGCAACAAGTTAGCCTTAGGGCATAATGAGGATGATGTTTTGGAAACGTTTTTCTTGAATTTGCTTTACGCTGGCAATTTATCTACTTTTGCACCAATTAGTTATATGGACCGTTCTGGGATTACGCTTATTCGTCCCATGGTTTATTTACCGGAAAAGGAAATTCGTGCTTTTGTCAAGCGTAGCCAAATGCAAGTTATGCCAAAATGTTGTCCAATGGATGGAAAGTCCAAACGAGAAGATTTCAAACTTTTATTAAAAGATTTGACTTTGAAAATACCAAGTTTACGAGCCAATCTAATGGGAGCTATTAAACGTTCTCATATCAACGGCTGGAAAGAGGAGAATTAACCAATTCTCCTCTTTTTTATCCTTTATATTGTCCTCCATTAACGTGCATGACTTGCCCTGTTACATAAGACGAGTCATTACTTGCTAGATAAATAAAAAGTGGTGCGATTTCATACGGATGACCTGCTCTCCCCATTGGTGCATCAGAACCTAAGGTTGGTATTTTCTCTGCTTCCCAACAAGCAGGTTGTAGTGGTGTCCAAAATACACCTGGTGATACGGCATTGACACGAATATCTTGACTTGCTAAGTTCGTGGCAAGTGCTCTGGTAAAACCGACAATCGCTCCTTTACTGGTAACATAGTCAATGAGTTCTGGCTCTCCTTGAAAAGCAGTAATGGATGTTACATTGATAATACTTGCGCCTCTTTTCATGTGTTTTAAGGCTCTTTTGGTTAAGTAAAACATTGAATAGATGTTGGTTTTCATGGTTGTATCAAATTGTTGGTCTGAAATATCGAGTAGGCTTTTTTGCTGGTATTGTACACCCGCATTATTGACCAAAATATCAATTTTCCCATATTTTTTGCGTGTGTTTTCCACAATTTCATCACAAAAGTGGGTATCTTTGATATCACCTACTAGTAACATACAATTTCCACCAAATCCTTCAATAACTGCTTTTGTTTCTTCTGCGTCCTTATGTTCATTATAGTAGGCAATTACGACGGTCGCTCCTTCTTGTGCAAAACCTACGGCAACCGCTCTTCCAATACCTGAGTCGCCTCCTGTAATAATCGCAACTTTTCCCCATAGTTTCCCAGATGGTTGGTAATCTGGATGATAAAAAATTGGTCGTGGTATCATTTCATATTCCATTCCTGGTTGTTGGTCTTGATGTTGTGGTGGAAATTCAATTTTGTATTCTTTACAAATTTGTCCATAACCTTGCTGGTTGATCTGTTTTAATCCATAATCATCTTGTTTGGTTCTCTTTTCCATTTTCTCACCTCACTTATGAATATGAATTTTTTTCTTTTTGGTGCAAAAAAGGAACGATATTGCTTCGTTCCTTTTGGTTTTATTGTGCAATTTTTTTCAATTCTTCTGCTAATTTTTTTACTTCGGCTTCTGCTTTTTCCATGGTATCTTCTTTGACACCTATGTAGAATTTAATTTTTGGTTCGGTTCCAGATGGTCTTACACAGCACCAAGCGCCATCTCCTAGGTCATAGTAGAGCACATTGGATTTTGGCAGTCCTGTTTGTGTTGTTTCTTTGGTTTGTGTATGAACAACTGTGTTTAATTGGTAATCTCGGATTTCTTTTATGGTATATTTTCCAAGGGTTTGTGGTGGATTGCTTCGCATATTTTCCATCATTTGTTTAATTTGTGCTGCTCCATCTGCTCCTTTTAATACAATAGAAATTTGTTCTTCTTTATAGAAACCATATTTTTCATAAATGCGTATCATTTGATCCCATAAAGATAATCCTTGTTTTTTATAGTAGGCTGCTGCTTCGCAAAGTGCCATTACCGCTACGATTCCGTCTTTATCTCTTGCATGTGTTCCAACTAGGCAACCATAGCTTTCTTCAAATCCGAATACATATTCATAGTTTCCACTTTGCTCAAATTCTTTAATTTTTTCACCAATATATTTGAAACCAGTTAATACTTCAAATAGTTTCATTTGGTATTCTTTTGCAATTGCATCCGTTAAGTTGGAAGATACGATTGTTTTAATAACGGCTCCGTTTTGTGGCAAAATGCCTTTTTCTTGTTTTTGCGATAGTTCATATTCTGCAATTAGAAGTGCTGTCATATTTCCAGTAAAAATCTTATATTCTCCTGTTTTGCTATCTTTTGCAAAAATTCCTAAGCGATCTGCATCTGGGTCAGTTGCTAAAATTACATCCGCATCTACTTTTTTAGCAAGTTCGAGTGCAAGTGCAAATGCTTTTGGGTCTTCTGGGTTTGGATAAGATACAGTTGGGAAATTTCCGTCTGGTAGTTCTTGTTCTTTTACCACATAAACATTTTCAAATCCTAGCTCTTTTAATACAGTTCTTACCGGGATATTTCCAGTTCCATGAAGTGGTGTATAGACGATTTTTAAGTCTTTTTGTACTTCGCGAATGATGGCTGGATTTAAGACTAATTTTTCAAGTTGTGTATAATATTTTTGGTCGATTTCTTGCCCGATTTCATGATAAAGTCCTGCCGATTTTGCTTCTTCTATGCTCATACTTTTAATTTCTGCAAAATCTTCAATGGCATTTACTTCTCCAATAATTTGCTTGTCTTTTGGTGCTACAATTTGTGCTCCATCTTCCCAGTATACCTTATATCCATTGTATTCTGGTGGGTTATGGCTTGCGGTTATCATAACACCAGCAATACAGCCAAGTTCACGAACGGCAAAGGATAGTTCTGGCACTGGTCTTAAGGACTCAAATCGGTAAGTTCTAATTCCATTAGCGTTAAAGCATAGCGCTACTTCCTTGCTAAATTCTTCCGACATACGGCGGGAGTCATAGGAAATTGCAACTCCTCTTTGCTCTCCGCCTTCTTTTTTGATAAAGTTGGCAAGTCCTTGTGTTGCTTTCCCTACGGTATATTTATTCATACGATTGGTTCCTGCCCCAATCACACCTCTTAAACCTGCTGTTCCAAATTCTAAGTCTTTGTAAAAGCGGTCTAAAATTTCTGCATCATTTCCTTGAATTGCTTCTAATTCTTGTTTGGTTTCTGCGTCAAAGATTGGATTTTGTAACCATTTTTGGTATTTTTCTTGATATTCTTCCATGATTTCTCCTTCCAAAAAGATGCCCTTTATTTTCGATAAAAAGCATCCTTCTTGTTTTAATTCAAATGATAGTAATCTTCATATAACTTTCTTGCTGTTGCTGGACTATCTGCACCTTCTGCATTTTTTACTGGTGCAAACTCTTCTTCTCTTTTTACACGAAGGATTGCCATATCGTCTAATGTGCCAAATACGTCAAATAAAAAGGTTTCAAATTTATACGCATTTGGTTTTTCTGGAACAATTAAATTTCCTTTTGAGTCAATGTATTTTGCTTTTTTGAATGCAATATGGTAGGCTAATTTATTGTTTGCAATTTCATCTAATACTTTGATACTGAATAAATTGCATAGCATGTTAGCTTCTCCGTAGAATAATTCGCCATTTTCATCTCTGGCTTCTGACATTTCTTTGGTGATTTCGGTATATTCTACAACGCCTGGCTTTCCGTCTCTTTTGCAATAAACACCAACTCGCTCCGTTGGATCTCTTTTTACAATACTGGTTCCAGATGCTAGTACTTTTTGGTCAATGGTTAATCCAATTAAAATTGGGTCAACTATTTTAGCAAGTACATTATCTACTAAACCGATAAAGGTCCATTCAATTCCTTTGGAAATCATATCATAGATAATGCCATTTCTTCGCATGGACTCGAATACGCCTCCATGACCGTCTGCTGCTTGTTTAATGGTTCCGTCTTCAGTTAATAGGATTTTACCTTCTTGGTCTAACATTGGTAGTTTTCCTTGGGTAAAGAAAGCAACACAATTTTTTGGATAGCCAAAATAATCATGTTCTTCAAAGAAATTTTTGGTATCGTCATTGTTTTCTTCACTTGTCATGATGTACCAAGGAATATCTACTTGGTATGTATTTCTTGCTTCTTTTAGTTTTTCGCAAAGAATTTCAAAAATGGATTTATGAGAAGCAAGACCGATATCAAAAGTACCTTTTGGACCATCATGGCCTAGTCTGGTTCCTTGTCCTCCTGCCATTGTAACAACAGCATATTTTCCAGTTCGGATAATTTCTTCTCCAATTTGAATATATTTTTTGCGGTTTTCTTCTGAAATTTTTGCTTTTTCAATATACGAAATTGGTTCGATTTTTGAATCTTTGAAGACTTCTCCCTTCTTCGTTAATTCAAATAAATCTTCCATTTGGCTAAAATCGATTGTTAAAATATCGTCAAGTAATTTTACTTTTTCTTTTTCGGATAATTTTTCAAAAAAGTTTAGTAAATGCTCTTGATGGTATTGCTCTAGTTTCTGCTTGGCTGCTAAGTATTTTTCTTCCATTATGACTCCTTTCAAAAAATAACAAAAAACTAACTAAACTTAGTCTATCTTATAATATAATTTTGCTTTCGTCAATCGTCAAAATTAAAATAAGAAAAGAGTTTTGAAAACTCTTTCCTTATTGTTTCTTTTCGCCTTTTAGGCTTTCTTTTGGTACCCTTCAAAAACGTCTACAATTTCACGTTCTCCGCTTGTGTTGAGGATTTTATCGTGCTGGTCTAAAATCTCTTGAATATGGCAATTAAATTCGGTTACTTCATAACAATCGATTAACTTTAGTTGTACTTTTTCTTTTCCTTGCTTCCACTTTTCAATATTTTGTCTTGTTTTTTCAATAAAGTCTCGATTTCCGCATACAAGAATAACTTGTGGTTTTTCTTTTTCTTCATCTAGCATTTGATGAACTACTTCATATTTATATCCATTGGTTGGCTTCCAGTTAATTTGTTTCATTTTTTCTTCATTTTTTAAATTTAACTTTCCTAATAGCTCGAGTACTCTCATTTCGATGTCTTTTTCTAAAATCGTGGATACTTTTTTATTTTCGTTAATTTGTGCATTGATATAAGGAAGGAGCATGGTAACGATATGCCAATCGCTTACATAGAAACTACATAAGGTTTCCATTGATTTTTCTCTTTCTTCCATAGAAATTCCTCCTCTTCTCTTTTGTCTATGGTAAATTTTACCATTTATTCTTTTGGCTGTCAACGCATATTTTGTTTTTCTTTTGGAAAGTTTTCGACATTTATTATTTGCTTTTTGTATAAGTTTTTTCTTCTTGGTTCATACTCTTTCTAAATCAACAAAAAGGAGGAGTTTTCCCTTATGTTTTTGAAACGTATCATTCCATTTTTTCTATTGCTCATTAGTTTTTGTGCTTTTTTCTTTCTCTCTGTCCAATCCTATGCACAGTCTGTGGAAGAGGATTTGTCTGGCTCTTTTTTTCGCCTACATATTCTTGCCAATAGTAATTCGGAAGAAGACCAAGCCTTAAAATATCTTGTGCGTGATGAACTCATTTCCTATCTCCATACGCTTTCTGGTGATACCCATTCCAAAGAAAGTGTCATGGAACTTGCTCGTTTACATTTAGCAGATTTTCAAAAAGTAGCAGAAAAGGTAATCGCTGAAAATGGATATTCGTATCCAGTTGCAGTGGAAATTGGCAATTTTCCGTTTCCTACGAAACACTATGGTAATCTTTCTCTTCCCGCTGGCTCTTATGATGCTTTGCGTGTTACAATTGGAAAAGCAGAAGGTCAAAATTGGTGGTGTGTTCTCTTCCCTCCTCTTTGTTTTGTCAATTCTACGACTGGTTTGGTGGAAGAAGAAGACTTAGCGCCTATTGAAGATACCTTATCTGACGATGAAATTGCTTTGATTACAACGGAGGATACGGATACGATTCGTTTCAAGTTCAAATTAGTGGAACTGATGCAAAATGCAAATTCATTTTTTGAACAATTGGACAACTAAGTTTTCTCTTTTTCCACGATTTTAACCTTGTAAAATCTATTTTTTTATGGTATATACTATTAAATAGAATAGTTTTGATTATTTTTTGTCATTTTTCAGATGGAAAATAATCTTTGGGGGTATCAATTTGGAAAAATTAGTCATAAATGGCGGAACAAGGTTGACTGGAGAAGTTACCATTAGCGGAGCAAAAAATGCAGCAGTTGCAATTTTACCTGCAACTTTACTAATTGATGGTGTTTGTACCATTGATAATTTACCAAATATTAGTGATGTTAAAATTTCTTGCGAGATTTTAGAAACCTTAGGTGCGAAAATCAAATGGATTTCTGAACATGAAATTGAAATCGATACAAGAGATATTAGTTGTTCAAGAGCACCTTTGGATATGACCAGTAAATTTCGTGCTTCCTATTACTTACTGGGCTCTTTAATTGGGCGTTGCAAAGATGCACAAGTTGGCTTGCCAGGCGGTTGCAACCTAGGAGCAAGACCGATTGACCAACATATTAAAGGCTTTGAAGCACTTGGTGCAAAAGTAGATGTTTCACAAGGAAAAATTACAGCAAAAGCTAAGAAATTAGTGGGTACATCGATTTATATGGACGTTGTTTCCGTTGGTGCAACGATCAATATTATGCTTGCAGCAACTCTTGCAGAAGGCACTACCATTATTGAAAATGCGGCAAAGGAACCGCATATTGTTGATGTTGCAAACTTCCTCAATACGATGGGAGCCAACATTCGTGGTGCTGGTACCGATGTCATTAAAATCAATGGTGTCAAAAAATTATCTGGCAATACCACCTATTCTGTTGTGCCAGACCAAATTGAGGCTGGAACTTTTATGCTTGCAGCCATCGCAACCAAAGGTGACCTTTTAATTAAAAACTGTGTCAAAGAGCATTTGGATTGTATTTCTGCTAAGATTATCGAGATTGGTGGAAATGTAGAAGGATATGGCGATACTTTGCATGTTTGGGCTACGAAAAGACCGCAAAAAGCAAATATCAAAACACTTCCTTATCCAGGTTTCCCAACGGATTTGCAACCACAAATTGGAGTTACCTTAGCCATTGCAGATGGAACCAGTTACATTACGGAAAGCATTTGGGAGTCTCGTTTCCAATATACAGGCGAACTAAATAAAATGGGTGCCAAGATTAGTGCACATGGTAAAACAGCCGTGTTTGAAGGTGTGAAAACACTTTCTGGTGCTCCTGTTTATGCCACAGACTTACGTGCTGGTGCTGCACTTCTAATTGCAGGAATTGTAGCAAATGGTACTACAGAATTATATAACTTGAATCACATTGACCGTGGTTATGAAAATATCGAAGAAAAATTCCGAAAAATCGGAGCAAATATACAAAGGGTTACAGAATAAGAGGATACTATGTTTCATTTTTATAGTCTATATAGTGGAAGTTCTGGCAATAGTCTTTTTGTGGAAACTTCCAATACGAAAATATTGATCGATGCTGGAGAAAGTGCTAAGAAGATAACAGAAGCACTTTCTCATCTTCATGTGGATGTTTCAGATATTAACGCTATTTTCGTAACACACGAACATACAGACCATACGAAAGGGCTTGCCACACTTTCTAAGAAATATCAAATTCCGGTTTTTGCAAATCAAGAAACTTGGAATGCAATGCCAAGTCAAGCCGATAAAATTCCAGAGGAAATGAAATTTTGTTATACGCCAAACCAAGAAATGAAATTTGAAGATTTATCGATTTTGCCATTTTCCATTCCGCATGATGCAGCAAACCCTTGCGGTTTCAACATCATTCATAATAACGAGAAAATTAGCATTGCAACTGATTTAGGACATATCAACAAGGAAATTTTATCCCATTTAGAAGAAAGTAAATTTCTTTTATTAGAAGCCAATTATGACCCGAATATCTTGAAATGTTCTCGCTATCCTTATCAGTTAAAAAGACGTATTGATAGCCCAATTGGTCATTTATCCAATGAATTTGCTGGAAAAACCATCTGCTATTTAGCAGACCACGGCTTACAAACTGCTATGCTTGGTCATTTGAGTAAAGAGAATAACTTTCCTGAACTTGCTTATAAAACAGTGGTAGACACACTATTAGAAAATCATTGTGAAGAGAATAAAGTAAGTCTTTCGGTTGCCATGCGTGGTTCTACCAGTAAAATGATTGATTTGGAGTAAATTTATGTTACATATTGAAATAATAAGTGTTGGAAAATTAAAAGAGGATTATTTGAAAAGTGCAATTTCAGAGTATGCAAAAAGGCTATCTAAGTATTGCACCTTACAAATAACCGAAATCCCAGATGAGCCTATTCCCGATAAATTGAATGAAAATATAATAGAAGATATTAAAAATAGAGAGGGAAAGAAAATCCTAAAAGCTGTCAAAAAAAATAATTTTGTTTTTGTTTTAGATCGAAAAGGAAAACAGCTTTCATCTGAGGAATTCGCTCAAAGAATCGATGATCTTTCTCTTGGTTCTGTGAGTTCCATTCGTTTTATCATTGGCGGTTCTTTAGGATTATCTGAGGAGGTCCTAAATTCGGCAAATGAATTACTTTGCTTTTCTAAAATGACATTTCCACATCAGTTAATTCGTGTCTTTTTATTGGAGCAAATTTTCCGTTGTTTTAAGATTTTGAACCATGAAACGTATCATCGTTAAAATATAAGGGATATCGTAGAGGTGAGTTTCTTTTTTCAAAAGATTTGTGAGGCGCTGTTCTTTTCAGGGGCTGCGCCAGTTGTATTTGAGGACCATCTTAGAATTAACTCCCTCTACAAATGTAAAATCAGAAATGTTTTTGTGATTTCCAGTTTATTCCATTTTGTTTTGTTTGTCAATACTTTTTTACAATATTTTACAAATTAAAATCGAGGTCAAGATACCAACAAAGTCTGCAATCAATGCTGTGGCTAGGGTAAACTTGATTTTTTTAATTTTTACACAAGCTGTATAAATGGCAATCGTATATAATGTTGTTTCAGTTGATCCCATAATCGTTGATGCAATCATTCCAATTTGACTATCCACGCCCCATTTTCCCATAATATCTACTGCTATTGCCATTGATGCACTTCCTGAAATCGGTCGTATGAGTGCCAACGGCATAATTTGACTTGGTAAATCGAAAATCTGGCAAATTGGTGTAATTCCTTTTACGATTAGATCTAAAATTCCAGAACTTCGTAGTGCTCCAATTGCTACAAAGATGCCTACTAAGGTCGGCAACAGTCCAAATACCATTTCCATTCCTTCTTTTGCACCTTCTAAAAAAGTATCATAAACTTTTACTTTTTCTTTTAAGGCATAGCCTAATATGAATAAAATCATAATTGGCATAATGCTATTGGATAGATAACTTACCATCTATTTCCTTCTTTCTCCCCAAAAATGAATTGCAATTTTTGTCGCCATAATTCCGGCAAAAGCAGCTGCTACGGTTGCTCCCCAAACGGCTAGAATAATGCCTGCGGGATTTTGAGAACCGAGTGAAATTCGGATTGCAATCACATTGGTTGGAATTAACTGCAAAGAGGCGGTATTGACGACAATAAACATTGCCATTGAGTCTGTTAATGTATCTGGGTTCGGATTTTCTTTTTGCATACTTTTCATTGCTTTAATTCCTAGTGGTGTAGCAGCATTTCCTAGTCCCAAAATATTGGCTACCATATTGAGAGATATCTCTTCTTGGATTTTCGGATTTCCTTTTAGTTTTGGAAAAAGGAAGTGCATCAAAGGTGCAATCCATTTTACAAATTTGTGTAAAATACTGGTTTCTTGTGCAATTTTCATAATCCCATTCCATAAGCACATCGTTCCTAAAAAGGTAATGGATAGTTCTACCGCATCTTTTACGGCATCAAACATCCCTGTATTTAATTGTTCTGCATTTCCGCTCGCAATCGCGTAAACAATAGACACCAGTAGGAATACCGGCCATAAAAAATTGAGCAATTTCATCACCTGATAAATCGTATTCCTGAATTGGTATTTTATTCCTGACAAATTTTGTCTAAAAAAGGAAATTTTTGCTAGTTTCTATTGCCTTTTTGAGTTATTTATGATATGATACTAACATAGGCGGACAAAGAAAGCCAAATTTAAGAGGAGGGCGAGAATATGAAATCAACAGGTATTATAAGAAGAGTTGATGAATTAGGAAGAGTAGTTATTCCAATTGAAATGCGTAACAAATTCGGTATTGCGGAAAAAGATCCAATCGAGATTTATGTTGATGGTTCTTCTATTATTCTAAAAAAATACGAAGAAAGCTGCGTTTTCTGTGGAAATACTAAAAACCTTTCAGAATACAAAAGCAAACTAATTTGTAATAAATGTCTAAAACAAATCTCTGAAATTGATGGAGAAGACAAATAACAAATTGTTTTAAGATAATGAAAATAGGAAGAAGCCCTCTTTAAGATGGGTTTCTTCCTATTTCTTTTTCAATAAAATATTGATATATCTCATTTTTGCTTTGTTTACGGTCTTTTGCAATTTGCTTGATAATCTCTTTTTTCTCCATTCCTTTTTCTTGGTAGTATGAATAATGTTCTTCTAAAGAGATTGTGTTCCAATCTCTTTCTTCTTTTTCTTGTTTGGAAAGAAGAATAACAAATTCTCCTTTCAGTTCTTCCTCTAATTCTTCTAATACTTGGGAGATTTTTCCTCGATACACTTTTTCGTGAATTTTGGTTAGCTCTTTTACGGCTACAATCGAAATATCACCAAGTCTATCTTGTAGACTTTTTAGGGTTTTACGTAATTTATGTGGTGCTTCATACAAGATAACGGTTTTATTTTCTTGTTGGATTTTTTCAATTTGTTTTTGCTTGATTTTGGTATGGATGGACAAGAAACCAAAAAAAGAAAATTCTTTAGTGTCCAATCCTGATACAATGAGTGCATTGATAAGGGCACAAGCACCCGGTATTGGTATGATTTCGATTCCCTGCAAAATAGCCTCTTTTACAATTTCTTCGCCGGGGTCTGAAATACCTGGTGTTCCGGCATCTGTTACAATCGCAATGTTTTTTCCTTCTTTTACTTGTGCTAGTAATTCTTCTGTTTTTACCTCTTCATTATGCCTATGGTAGCTTATCATAGGCTTTTTGATATTCAAATGATTTAATAGTTTTAAGGTATGTCTTGTGTCTTCTGCTGCAATTAAGTCCACCTCTTGTAAAACACGGATTGCTCTTAGTGTAATATCTTCTAAATTTCCGATTGGTGTTGCCACTAAATAGATTTTTCCCTTCATCTTAGTTCCTTTCATAAATCTTTAATATTTCCTCTGTGTAATTTCCTTTTTCGTCATAAACAACTAATGGTTCTTTCATTCGTAGTTCTACCCCTGCGTTTTTTATGCCTTTGACTAAAAATAACTGTGGGGCTTGTCCTATTTTGGATTGTACCATACGAATTTCTTTTGGCTCTATTTTATTTTGGCGAAAGCACGCAATCAAATCTACCAATCTTTCTGTTCGATATATCATATATAATGGCTTTTTATCTTTTAATAAGAAGAAACTCATTCGCACAAAATCTTCTAAAGCCCCCTCCATTTCATGTCTTGCTATTCTTTTTTGCTTATTTTCATTCATGATACCACAATCTGCTCGCATATATGGTGGGTTCGATATAACGGCATCAAAGGTATCTTGTGAAAAATGTTTTCCTAATTCCTTTACATTTGCCTGTAATATTTCGATTCTTTCTTCTAATTGATTGAATGCTACATTTCGTTTTGCAAGGTTTGCTACTTCTTTTTGTATTTCTACTCCCACGATTTTCTTGGCCTTCGTTTTAGCAGCCACTAACAATTCCAAAATTCCATTCCCACATCCGAAATCAATAATCGTATCTCCTGTATGGATATCTTTTGCAAAATCCGATAAGAGCACACTATCTACGCCATAACAAAACCATTCTGGATTTTGAATAATTTTTAGCCCTTGTAATTGTAAATCGTCAATTCTTTCTTCCATTTCTTTTTCCTACACATTCTATTTTTTCAATTCATATCTTATATTATATCCTAAAATGTCTTATTTTTCAATTTCTAAGAAAAGGTGATATGATGCAAAAGAAAAACTTACCGAAAAATCATTTTTTATACCAAAAAGAATTCAATACAAATCAAAATAATTTTTTTCATTCTTTATATGAAGTAGAATATTTTTTAGATCATTTTTCTTTATTTTTGAAAGCCTCTAAAATTTATAAAATCTTAAAAAAGTAAAAGAAAATTCTTTTACTTTTTTGTGTTTTTGAAGAGGAAGTTTTTTCCTTTTTTCTTCGAGGAGATTTTTTCTAGCTTGCCGTTTCTGTTTCTTGTCTTTTTAGTTTTTATGCTTTTCTATCTAGTCCCTTCCTTTTTTGTCATTTTTGCTTGCCAATGTAGTCATGCTTCATTTCCCATATCCGTTTTTTATTGATATCCCTATTCTTTGAAGCTGTTTTCATTTTTTTGAAAATCTGCCCTTTTTGTGTTCTGCGACTTCTTTTTCTCATCTATTTGGGGTTGAATCCTAATCTATCAATTTTGTTTTACACAAGAAAAAATAGATTTTACACAGCCCCTTTTTTATGCTCAAAACTACTTTTCTTGTTTCACTTTTTTTCTCCAAGTTTTATCTTTTTTTCATTTTTTCGTATCTCTTTTTGTTCACTTTTATTTTTTGTCTTTTTTGTTTTTATATTTGATTTTTTTATTTGCGATTTTTTTATTATTTAATTTATTTTTAATTCAGAAAAATATTTTATTTCTTTCAAAAAATATTTTTTATTTTCTTTTTGCAAAAATATTTTATTCAAAAATCTTTTTTTCGTTTTAATTTTTTTGCAAACAATTTTTAATTTTATTTTATTTTTGTTTTTTCTTTTTATTCTTTGTTTTTTGTTTGAATAAAATATCTAATAAAATAATTTATTTCTTTTTGAATCTATTTTTTTAATTTAATTCTTTTTTGTTTTATTTTTTTAATTATTTATTTTTAATTTCCGTTTTTATTTTCGCTACTTTCTTTTTGTGTTTTTATCTTGTTTTATTTTTTCGCATTTTCTGTTTTATTCCCATTCTTGTTTTCTAGAATTTCTTGTTTTATTTTCTCTTCTGACGTATTGCTATTTTGCCAATCTTCCATTTTTACATTTTTGCCTATTTTGTTTCTGTTTTTTTGGCTTTCTGGTTTCTTTTTTATTCGTCTATCTTGTCTTTTTATTGCTATCCCTACTTTTTTATTTGTTTTTTGCAAATTTTAATTTTTTATTTTTTTCAAAATTCTCTTTCCAAGTCATTCGTATTTTTTGTTTTATTTGGAAAAGATATTTTGGATATTTTTCTTTTCGAAGTCTTTTTTGCTTGTTTCTTTTTTTGTTGTTATGTAATCTTTCCTTTTGTCTGCTTTTATTCTCTTCTTTTTATTTTTTCTTTTTACCTTTTTATTGTTTTTTACTTTTTGGCATTTTTTGTTTCACACATTTCTATATTTTTATTTCTAAATTATTTTTTAATTTTAATTTTTATTACAACTATATTTTTATTTCATTTGAAAAATACTTTTTGTTTAATTTTTATAAATTTATTTTATGCGAAAAATATTTTTTTGTTTTTTATTTTTGAATAAAGTTTTTTTATTTTATTTTTTTATATTTTTATAAATGGTTCTGTAAAATTTATTTGTTCATCTTTAAATTTCAAATTTTCTTCTCCGTTAATTAAAAATTTTACACTATTTACTTCAATTAGTTCAGATAATGTATTTACGATTGAATAAATGGTTTGTAATTCTTCATTTTTACCGCCAGGGTGGTTGTCGATAAACTCTTTGGATAAATCTAGATATAAAGTCCCGTTTTTTAATTCTGCTTTCTGGAAGATGGTTCCTTCTGGTATTGCACTTTTTAGATTTTCTGCTTTTGGTTTTTCTTTTAATAAATTAAATAAAGTTTCATATGGATTATTTACTAAGGATTTTACATCCACTAAACGGTCTTCTTTTTTTAGAGTTGTAGCTTGTTCATCCAGATAATATAACGAAACAATGGTCATCCTTTCTTGTTCCTCTGAAATTTCCTCTTGTGGGATATATTCTTCCACCTTTTTTTCTTTTTGTTTTTTCCCCCACAAAACACCTCCTCCAATTAAGAGCAAAATAACAGCAATCCCGCACAATTATTTGATATCTTTTTGGCATCTTTTTTTCCCTCCTTTTTATACTTTGTTTCAATATATGGTAGACAAGTATTTTTTAGAACTTTTTTTCTATTTTCTTTGGTAATTTATGCCTCATTTTATTTGACAAATCAACATTTTCACGATAAAATGAACTAGATTATGTGGACTTAAATTTTCTTACAAGGAGGTAGTAATATGAATCCAATTTTACACGTAGGACTTGATGTTGGTTCTACTACCGTAAAAATTATTGTAATGGACCATAACCTAAATACCATATATAAAGATTACCAAAGACATTTTTCGGATACGCAAAATACCGTATACAATGTATTAGAAACTTTGAGCAAGCAGTATGCCGATTATGATTACACCATTGCTCTAACTGGTTCTGGTGCAATGTCAACTGCAAAGTTTCTAGGATTTCCTTTTATTCAGGAAGTGGTTGCTTGTAAAAGGGCAGTTGAAACGTATATTCCGCAGACCGATGTTGTAATTGAACTTGGCGGAGAAGATGCAAAGATTATCTATTTTGACCAGTTTATTGAACAACGTATGAATGGTACTTGTGCTGGTGGTACTGGTGCGTTTATCGACCAAATGGCTTCTTTGTTGCATACGGACGCCTTTGGTCTTAACGAACTTGCAGAACAGCATAAAATGATTTACCCAATTGCTTCTCGTTGTGGTGTTTTCGCAAAAACAGATATTCAACCATTATTAAATGAAGGAGCTGCCCGTGAAGATATCGCAGCATCCATTTTTCAAGCGGTTGTTAACCAAACGATTAGTGGGCTTGCTTGTGGAAGACCAATTCGTGGAAATGTAGCCTTTTTAGGCGGACCTTTGAATTATCTATCTGAGTTACGCACTCGTTTTATTGAGACTTTATCCTTAGAAGGTCCTCAAATTATTGTACCAGAAGAAGCCCATCTATTAGTAGCCAAAGGGGCTGCTTTAGATTCAATGCAATCAACCATTGTTTCGGTTGAAAAATTAAAAGGAAAATTGGCTTTATTAAAAAATTATCATGATGATACTTCTAACCCGCTTAATCCACTCTTTTCGATTGATGCGGAATATGAAGAATTTAAAGAGCGTCATGCAAAAGAAACCGTAAAAAGAGGCGACTTAAAAACCTACCAAGGAAATTGCTATGTGGGAATTGATGCAGGCTCTACAACAACCAAATTAGTCGCTATTGGAGAAGATAATGAATTATTGTATTCTTTATATGGAAGCAATGAAGGAAATCCTCTTCAAAGTGTGATTCAAATGCTGAAAACCTTTTATGCCGAATTGCCAAAGGGAGTAACAGTTCGTTTTAGTGGTGTTACTGGATATGGCGAAAAGTTAATCCAGACCGCTTTGAATGTGGATTTGAACGAAATTGAAACCATTGCTCACTATACCGCTGCTAAAGAATTCTTACCGGAGGTTACCAGTATTGTAGATATTGGCGGGCAAGATATGAAATATATTCGTATGAAAAATGGCTCGATTGATAACATTATGCTCAATGAGGCTTGTTCTTCTGGTTGTGGTTCTTTTATTGAAACCTTTGCCAAGAGTTTGAACCTATCGTTACCAGAGTTTGTTTCTGATGCGATTGATGCCAGAACTCCAGTCGATTTGGGTTCTCGTTGTACCGTTTTTATGAATTCTAAAATTAAACAAGCCCAAAAGGAAGGTTATTCTGTTGGAGATATTTCAGCAGGACTTTCCTATTCGGTTATTAAAAACGCCATTCAAAAAGTAATGAAAGTACGTGATGTATCAACACTTGGCGACCATATTGTTGTACAAGGCGGAACCTTCTATAACGATGCGGTTCTTCGTGCTTTTGAGTTAGTCGTTGGAAAGAAAGTCATTCGTCCAGATATTGCAGGACTTATGGGGGCCTATGGTGTGGCTCTTCTTGCAAAAGAACAATACCAAGTAAATTTGGATATGGAATATACCTCCACTCTTATGAAATTAGAGGATTTGGACCGTTTGGAAATTACCACTTCTCATGTGCGTTGTAACAAGTGTGAGAACCACTGCCTTTTGACCATTAACCGTTTCAGCAATGGACAAACACATATCTCTGGAAACCGTTGTGAAAAGGGCGCTGGCATTGTTACTGGTAAATCTGAACTACCAAACCTTGTGAAATATAAACAGGAGCGTATCTTTGGTTACAAGCCATTGTTAGAGGAAAGAGCAACACGTGGAACCATTGGTATTCCTAGAGTTCTAAATATGTATGAAGATTATCCTTTCTGGTTTACCTTCCTTACCAATTTAGGCTTTCGTGTTATTCTATCGGAAAAGAGTTCCCGTACGACCTATGAAAAAGGAATTGAATCCATGCCATCTGAGTCAGTTTGCTTCCCTGCAAAACTTTCACATGGTCATATCGTAAGCCTCATTAACCAAGGAGTTAAAACCATTTTTTATCCTTGTATGCCTTACTCTCGCAAAGAGTATAAGGATGCAGATAACCGTTATAACTGCCCGATTGTTATTTCGTATTCTGAAGTATTGAAAAATAACGTGGAAGAATTGAAAAATCCAGAGATTCATTTCCTAAATCCTTTCTTACCATTTGAAAAGAAGGCTTTAGTGGAAACTTTGCTTGAATTACCAGAATTTCAAGAATATCATTTTACGAAAAAAGAACTAGAAATCGCTGCAACTCTTGCAGAACAAGAATATCAAAAATGTAAAGCAGACATCCGTGCAGAAGGGCAAAAAGCCTTGTCCTATATGGAGCAAAATCATGTAAAAGGAATTGTTTTAGCAGGAAGACCATATCATTCTGATCCAGAAGTAAATCACGGAATTGACACTTTAATCACCAGTCTTGGACTTTGTGTCCTTACCGAAGATAGTGTTTCAGATAAAGCAGAAGCAAAGCGTCCTTTGCGTGTTGTAGACCAATGGGTTTACCATGCAAGACTTTATGCAGCAGCAGAATTTGTTGGAAAACATCCTGACCTAGAATTAGTGCAATTAAATTCTTTCGGTTGCGGTGTTGACGCTGTTACAACTGACCAAGTCGAGGAGATTTTATCGAGTTTTGGTAAGATGTATACGCTCATTAAAATTGATGAAATCAACAATCTCGGGGCTGTTCGTATTCGTATTCGTTCGCTTCTTGCTAGTATGCACAAACGTGAAAGAGAAAAGAAAGAAGATGCCTCTGCGACGGGCGATTACGCTGTTCGTAAAAAGATTTTCACCAAAGATATGCGTTCAGATTACACGATTTTAATACCACAAATGGCACCAATTCATTTTGAGTTGCTAGAAACTGCTGTAAAAGCAAGCGGTTATCATGTAGAACTTTTACGAGAGTGTACAGAACATACCGTTGAGACCGGCTTGAAATACGTTAATAACGATGCTTGTTATCCATCGATTTTAGTAACGGGTCAAATGATTGAGGCACTTCAATCAGGAAAATATGATTTAAACAAAACAGCGTTAATTATGTCGCAAACCGGTGGCGGTTGCCGTGCTACGAACTATATCGGATTTATCCGAAAAGCCTTGAAGGATGCTGGCTTCCCAAACATTCCAGTTATTTCTTTCAATGTCGTTGGTATGGAAAAAATGCCTGGCTTCAAGATTACACCTGCATTAGTCGAACGTCTTTTGAAAACCGTTGTTTATGCGGATTTATTGCAAAAACTATTAACGAAAAACCGTGCTTATGAAGTTAATAAAGGAGAAACCCAAGCCTTATTTGATACTTGGATGGAAAAATGCAAGAAATACCTTGAAAAATCTACCGCAAAAGAGTTCAAGAACAGTATTTATAAAATGGTAAATGATTTTGAAAAAATTCCATTAGATACCTCTGTTCCAAAACCAAAAGTTGGCATTGTCGGAGAAGTTTTAATTAAGTATCATCCTTTTGGCAATAACTTTGTGGCTAATAAATTGGAAGAAGAAGGCGCAGAAGTTGTTTTACCAGATTTCATGGGCTTTGTGAAGTTTATTGCAACACATAAAGTTACCTTTAATACCTTATTAAAAACAGATAAAGTAAAGGCAAAAATCTTCCGAACTGCTATTAACCTAATCGATATTTTAGAAAAAGATGCAGTTGTTGCCTTAAAATCTTCCAAAAAAGGCTATCTACTTCCTTGCAACATCTGGGAATTAGAAACCAAGGTAAAAGATGTCTTATCCATTGGAAATCAGACAGGAGAAGGCTGGTTCTTAACGGCTGAAATGATTGAATACATTGAGCATGGTATTCCAAACATTATTTGTGTGCAACCATTTGCTTGTCTTCCAAACCATGTTGTTGGAAAAGGTGTTATTAAAACCATTCGTAGCAAATATCCAGAAGCCAACATTTCTCCGATTGACTACGACCCTGGTGCAAGTGAGGCAAACCAAACAAACCGTATTAAATTATTAATGACGGTTGCGAAAGACAATCTAAAACGCCAAATGAAGGAAAAAGAAATGGTGGACAAGGAAAACATTGTAGAAGATTTTTCCGAGCCTAAAATCGTAAAATAAAAAGAAAAGAGTAAGTTGTTCAAAACTTGCTCTTTTTTTCTAATCCATATCCACAAATTTATTCAAAAATGTGGATAGCCATTTCGATTGTTGTCCCGATTTCTATTTTTCTTACCAGCTCTCGTTATTTTGCTCATATTTCGATTTTCATCTATTTTATATCAAGTTATATGTCTATTCAATAAAATTGGCTTAAACTTCATTTTCGTGCGTCGTTATTTGGCATAAAAAATAACACAAAGAAAATCAATTCTCTGTGTTATTTTATGGCGGAAGCGAGAGGATTTGAACCTCCGCGGCCCTTACGAACCCTAGCAGTTTAGCAAACTGCCCCCTTCAACCACTTGGGTACGCCTCCGTATTGGCGGAGAGGGTGGGATTCGAACCCACGATAGGCTACAAACCTATGCCAATTTTCAAGACTGGTGCCTTAAACCAACTCGACCACCTCTCCATGGTCCGTTACCAAAACAGTAACGGTATTATTTTAGCACTACTATAGCATTTTTGTCAATAGTAATCTTCCTCTTCCCTATCTTTTTTCTGTCATTGCTTTTTCTAGGGCAATTTTTTCTTCTTGGGACAATACATATTTGGATTCTCCCTTTTCAATCGGCTTTGCATAAATATTGGAGCCTTCAAAAGAATAAATACCATTTAGCATAATTCCTGTGTTGTCTTTGTCTAAAATAGCAAGTGTAAAACTAAGTTCGCTTCCTGTGTCTTTGAAAGCATTATAGCGATGGACACCAATTTTTTGGAAACATCGGTCTACATTGTTATCTAGACTGACCAAGTATTTCTCGATTTCGTCTTCTCTTTTTTCAATGTCTTTTACGCTTTTAATATAGGCTTTCATCATTTCTTCTAGGGAATTTCCATCCCCTAATTTCTTCATAAAATCCGTATAATTTTTTCGGATTTTGTGCATACGAATGCAAAGAATGATAAAAGCAAGAATTAACACAACAATTAGTGCTAATAGGATTAGGCTAAAATTTTCTGTTCTTACAAAGTTTAGTATTTCTTCCATCTTTCTCCCCTACTTAATTAGTTCTAGTATTCTCTCTAAATCGTCATTTGATGCATATTCAATGATAATTTTTCCTTTTCTCTTTCCAGCATCTAATTTTACTTTGGTTCCAAAGAAACCTTGGAATTGGTTCTCGATATCGTGGTAAATGGCTTCATATTTCTTGTCTTTTTCTTTTAATTGTTTTCCATTTTTTACCTTTCTTTCAATATCTCTTACGCTGTCCCCTGTTTCAATGATTTTAAGTGCTAGTTTATATTGTTTTTCTGGGTCATCCACGGAAACCAAAGAACGGCAATGTCCTTCTGTTAGTTTTCCCTCTAGGGCTAAATCAATCACACGATTATCCAAATTTAAGATACGAATGGTATTAGCAATCGCACTTCTGCTAATGCCAATGATTTCAGACATTTGCATTTGGGTAAGCGAATACTCTTCCATTAACTCTTTGAAACTTCTTGCTTTTTCAATTGGATTTAAGTCTTCTCTTTGGATATTTTCAATCAAAGAGATTTCTCGTTTCTTTCTTTCGTCATCATCACGGACAATACATGGCATTTCCTCTAAGCCTGCTCGTTTAGCAGCTCTCCATCTTCTTTCTCCAGCAATAATCTCGTAATATTCGTCTTGTTTTGACACAATAATTGGTTGAATGACACCATATCTTTTAATGGATTCCGCTAATTCGTCTAAACTTTCGGAATCGAATTGCTTTCTTGGTTGTCCTTTATTTGGCTCAATTTCGGTTAAGCGAATTTTTTCAATCACTTCTCCTGGTTTAATTTCTTTCTTTTCTTCTATAGCAGGCATTTCTGCAAATAACGCATCAAGCCCTCTCCCTAATCCTGTCTTTTTTACCATAGCAATCCTTCCCTTCTCTAATCCTCATTATTTTTCAAAAATTCTTTTGCAAATTTGTCATAACTCTTGGCGCCCTTAGATTTCGGGTCGTAGAGTGTGATTGGCACGCCATAACTTGGTGCCTCACTTAATTTGACATTCCTTGGTATAACGGTCTTATACACCTTATCTCCAAAGTAGTTTTTAATCTCTTTTACCACTTGATTGGATAAGTTTGTCCTTGCATCATACATGGTTAAAAGGGCTCCCTCAATTTCAAATGTCTTATTCAAATGTTTTTTGACTAAATTGATGGTATTGAGGAGTTGTCCTAATCCCTCTAATGCAAAATACTCGCATTGTACTGGTATCAGTACACTATCTGACGCGGTAAAAGCGTTTAGTGTGGTAAGTCCTAAAGAAGGTGGGCAATCGATTAAGATATAATCGAATTGGTCCTTAATTTTGTCTAATTTTTCCTTTAAACGTTGTTCTCTTGACATCATTGGAACAAGTTCAACCTCAGCTCCTGCAAGGTTTATGTTAGAAGGACATACCATTAAATTTTTGAGAGAAGATGGTTGCATAGTTTCTTCTGCTTCTACATCATTGATAATTAAGTCATAAACCGAAGTTTTGGCATTCTTATCAATCCCAAAGCCACTGGTTGCGTTGCCTTGCGGATCCATATCAATCATCAAAACTTTTTTTCCTTTTTGTGCTAGAATAGCGCTTAAATTCACGGTTGTCGTGGTTTTTCCAACACCGCCTTTTTGGTTTGCAATGGATATGATTCTTCCCAAAATTTCGACCTCCAAACATAAAAAAATTGACATACTAATCATATAAAAATATTCTTAATATGTCAATGGAAATTTGCAATATTTTCCTCTTTTTTTCAAATTTTAGAGTGGCTGTTTTGTAGGAACTCCCGCTTTTCTTGGGTAATCTTTTGGGGTTGGCTTTTCTTTTCGGATTTTGAAGATGGTACGTCCCATATCCGTTCCAAGTAAAACGAATTCTTTTTCTTCTTCTACCTTGCCTCCCAGAACCGTTAGCGCGTTTTTACTCTGTTCTAATTCGGCTTTTCCATTACTTCCTTTCATACAAACACAAAATCCATTTACTTTTACAAACGGAATTAAATATTCTAATAAAATTGGCAATGGTGCAACTGCTCTGGACACAGCAAAGTCATACTGTTCACGATAGTTTGCGTCTTTTCCTAAATCTTCTGCTCTTCCATGAACAATGTGTACATTTTCTAGTCCTAATTCTTTTTTCACTTCGGCTAAGAAAATCGTTCTTTTTTGAAGTGAGTCAGCTAATAATACCTCTGCGGTCGGGTCGAAAATGGCATATGGTATTCCTGGAAAGCCCGCTCCAGTTCCAACATCGATTACTTTCTTTCCATTTTCTAAATAGGAGCAAATGGTAAGCGAGTCGATAAAGTGCTTTACCATAACCTCTTCTGGCTCTGTAATTGCCGTTAAATTCATTTTCTGGTTCCATTCGATTAACAGGTTTAGATAGCCATAAAATTGTTGTAACTGCTTCTGTGTTAAGGTAAGCCCCATTTGACTTGTTTTTTCTTGCAGTTCTTGGCAAAATTTAGTTTCGTCCATTATTTTTCTCCTCTCTTATTTTGTTCTAAGAAAATGAGTAAGACGGAAATATCGGCTGGTGATACACCAGAAATACGAGAAGCCTGTCCGACTGACTCTGGCTTGATTTTGTTGAGTTTCTGTCTGGCTTCTAAGCGCAAGCCTTTGATTTGTTCATAATCAATGTCTTGTGGCAATTTCTTTTGCTCTAATTTCTTAAATTTTTCTACTTGACTTTCTTGTAATTTGATATATCCCTCATATTTCACTTGGATTTCTACTTCTTCTGCTACTTCGATTGGAAATTCTGGCATTTGCTCATCAATTTGGGCTAAGTCTTGGTAACGGATTTCGGTTCTTTTTAATAGTTCATCCATCTTACTGCCAGTTGTTAATTCTGATGTTCCTTTCTGGTGTAAAAACTCGTTTACTTCCTTGGTTGGTCTTACAACGGTCTGGTGCAAGCGTTCCACTTCTGCTTCAATTTGTGCCTTTTTGTGTAAAAATGCTTGGTATCTTTCCTCCGAAATCAGTCCAACACGATGTCCAATCTCTAGGAGTCTTAAATCCGCATTATCTTGTCTTAGCAAAAGACGATATTCGGCTCTCGAAGTCATCATACGGTATGGTTCATTGGTTCCTTTGATGACAATATCGTCGATTAAAACCCCAATATATGCTTGTGTACGGTCTAAAATAACTGGTTCCATTCCTTTTAATTTGCAGGCTGCATTGATACCTGCAATAATCCCTTGTGCTGCTGCTTCTTCATAGCCAGAAGTTCCATTGATTTGGCCGGCAAAGAACATCCCATCAATCGTCTTGTATTCCAAGGTTAATTTTAATTCCGAAGGGTCAATACAATCATATTCGATGGCATAAGCTGGTCGCGTAAACTCCACATTTTCAAGTCCTGGAAGTGTGCGATACATAGCAATTTGCACATCTTCTGGAAGCGACGAACTCATGCCTTGTACATATAACTCGTCCGTATCTCTTCCGATTGGTTCAATAAACACTTGATGTCTTTCTTTATCTTTGAAACGTACTACTTTGTCCTCAATCGATGGACAATAACGAGGTCCTGTACCTGTAATCTCGCCTGAAAAAAGTGGTGAGCGGTGTAAATTTGCACGAATAATTTCGTGGGTCTTTTCGGTCGTATAAGTTAAATAGCAAGGTAATTGGTTTGGATCTTTTCGTCTTTCATTTTCAAAGGAAAACATTTCAATTTCCGAGTCTCCCTCTTGCACTTCCATTTTAGAAAAGTCTACCGACTTTTTGTTGATTCTAGCTGGTGTTCCCGTCTTAAAGCGGATTAAGTTAATCCCAATTTTTCGGAGTGTATCGGACAGGCGAACCGCTGGAAATACGCCATCTGGTCCACTTTCATACGATACCTCTCCAATGTAGATTTTTCCTTTCAAATACGTACCAGTCGCTAAAATAATGGCATCGACTTGGTAGATTGCACCGATATTGGTTTCAATCCATATTACTTTTCCATGCTATAACCCAATATCTACGATTTCTGCTTGTTTGATGATTAGATTTTCTTGCTTTACCAGTTTGTGTTTCTTTCCCAATTGATATCTTTTACGATCTGCTTGTGCTCGAAGCGAATAAACCGCTGGTCCTTTGGAGGTATTTAACATACGCATTTGGGTATAGGTTTTGTCGATATTTTTTCCCATCTCTCCACCAAGGCAATCAATCTCTTTGACTAAATGTCCTTTGGAACTTCCTCCAATGTGTGGATTGCATGGCATATTCGCAACTGCTTCTAAGCTAATGGAAAACAATAAAGTCTTCATTCCCATTCTTGCCGCAGCAAGTGCTGCTTCGCAACCAGCATGTCCTGCTCCGATTACTGCTATATCATATTTTCCTGCTTGATAACTCATTTCTTACTCCTTTTTCTCGTTTTTTGTGAAACAAGAACTTTTGTTTGTCTTCTCGTAGGCTTCACTCTGCACCTTTCGACATTTTTCGCGTGTCGAATTTTACTTTTTCTCTTTCTTTTCAAAATCCATTTTAAGCAGCTTTTGATGGTTAGTCATAGAATTACTCGTTTTTATTCTAAAAGCGTCTTATTTTTAATTCTCGTGCGTCATTTTCCAAGACAAAACTTATGGAAGATCTCGTTAATAATATCATCTGAAACTTGATCTCCAGTAATCTCTCCTAATGCCTCTAAAATTTCTTTGATTTCCACTGCTATTAAATCCACTGGCATGTTTTCCCAAATGGCACGTTTTGCTTTTTCACTTGCTTCCTCTGCTCGATGGATTAGATTTTTGTGTCGAATATTTGTAATAATCACTTCCGAATCCGATTGTAACTGTTCCAATTGAAACATTTTCGTGATTTCTTGGTACATTTCTTCCATCCCATCTCCTAATTTCGCAGAGATTTTAATGATTTTTTTCTTAGTTTTCTGCAATAACGCTTCATTTTCTAAACCAATATCTCCTTGGTCCATTTTATTCAGAAGAATAATCGCATTTTTGTCCTGTATTTGGCTTAAAATGGTGCTATCTTCCGCTGTTAATGCTTCAGTTCCGTCCATAATATGAATAACCAATTCGGCTTCTTTCATGAGTTTAAGGGCTCTTTCTACCCCAATTTTCTCAATTTCATCCTCTGTTTTTCGGATACCAGCAGTATCAATCAATTTGAGCGGAATTCCACGAATAGTAATCATTTCTTCAATGGTATCTCTCGTTGTTCCTGCAATATCGCTAACAATGGCTCTTTCCTCGTGTAAAATGGCATTTAATAGCGAAGATTTTCCGGCATTTGGTCTCCCTACAATAACTGTTTTTATGCCTTCTTTTAGGATTTTTCCGGTTTCAAAACTCTTTTCTAATTGATTTAGTGATTGTGAAACATCCTCTAATTTCCTTGCCATTTCTGGGTTTGTTACCTCTTCGATATCATATTCTGGATAATCAATCGAAGCCTCAATATCTGCCATTAAATCTAATAAAATACCCTGAATTCCCCTGATTTTCTGGGAAAGTTGTCCTTCTAATTGTTGGGTAGACGCTTGTGCTTCTTTTTCGCTTTTGGCTTGAATTAGGTCAATAATCGACTCGGCTTGGGATAAATCCATTCGACCATTAAGGAAGGCTCTTTTCGTAAATTCTCCTGGTTCCGCAAGGCTTGCTCCTGCTTGCAAACATGCTTCTAATACCATCTTTAGCACCATAATTCCGCCGTGACTGTTAATCTCGCACATATCTTCTGTGGTGTAACTTTTTGGGCTCTTAAAATAGGAAACTAACACTTCGTCAATCACTTTCGTTGTTCCAGGATGCACAATTTTCCCATATTTCATGGTATAGCCTGCAATATCTTCGATGGATTGTGCTTGTTTTGGCACAAATATTTTTTCTAAAATCGCAAAACATTGTGGTCCACTCATACGCACAATTCCAATTCCGCCTTCTCCCATTGCCGTAGAGATTGCTGCAATTGTTTCCATTCTTTTTTCCTCCTTTTTTGCAGAAAAAAAGTCAAAGTTAGAATTCGTTTTTGGGTATCCCAAACACAAAAATCTTCACTTTGACTTCCGATTTTTTATCTCTTTTCAATTACAATTCTTCTGCGTGGTTCTTCGCCTACGCTGTGTGTTTCCACACGATTATTTTCTTGTAGTTTGCTGTGGATAATCTTTCTTTCATATGCTGTCATTGGTTCTAATGTAATGGATTTTCCAGTTCTAACAACAGATTTTGCTACTTTCACGGCTAATTCTTCTAATGTTTTTTCTCTTCTTTGCTTATATCCCGCAATATCTACCACTACTTTTACCTTTGCTTTATGGTTTTTATTTGCGATGGTGGATAATAATGTTTGAAGTGCATTTAAGACTTCTCCACGGTATCCAATAAATTCAGAAGCATTTTCTCCCTCTAAATTTACTTGAAGGATAGAACCTTCAATCCTTACGGAAGGTTGAATTTGCTTTTCTTTTAGACTGGCTACAAATTCATTCAAAAAAGTTTCCACTGCCGTTTTGGATTGTTCTAACTCTTCTTTACTAACTTCTATTTTTTCTGGTTGATTTCTTTTTTCTTCTCTTTTTTTCGGGCTAGTATGGTTTGTTTTTTCTTCTTTTAATACCATTTTTACCTTCACAACTCTTGGTGCCAAAATACTGAAGAAACTTCTTTTTTCTTCTTGTTCTAATACCGTAATTTCAACTTTATCTTTTGAAACTTTTAACTCTTTTAAGCCTTTATCAATGGCTTCGGTTGTCGTTTTTCCTTCAAAAATAAGTTCTTTAGGCATCCTCTTTTTCCTCCTTATGTTGGAAATATATATTGATTAAAATTCGTTCTGCTATCATAACAAGATTTCCGACAAGCCAATATAAAGCAAGTCCAAGTGGTGCAATAAAGGCAATCGATATCGACATAATCGGCATCATGTAACTCATATTTTTATTCATTTGCTCCATGGCTAATTCTTCCTCTGTCTTAGCCGGAACGATACCTTCTTCATTTTTCTTCTTTTTCGTAATATTGTTGGTCATACGAATAGAAATAACCGATGAAATCACGTAAAGCACTGGAATAATGTATACAGTCCAGTCCCCTAGATTTTGGGTTGGAACTTTTCCTAAATCAAGACCAAAGAAATCCATATTTAGATTAACTCTTTCGTCCTCTGCTCCATATTTGTTAATAATTCCAATTTCACGATAAGAGGCTCTTCCCTCATTTTCTTCTTGTATTTTATCTGCATAATACTCGATTACCGTTTTGTTTCGGATGCTCTCGTCTTCTGCATTTTCGTCATATTTTTCAGTTAATTTCTTCATATGCGTTAGTGGTTGACTTACTAAAATAAAGACAGATATTACAATTAGAATTTGCAGAATTCCACTTAAACAGCCGGAAAATGGACTGGTTCCGTAACGTTTGTACATCGCCATCATTTCTTGATTTAACTGTTCTGGATTATTTTTATAACGAAACTGTAATTGTTTCATTTCTTCTTGCATTTTTGAGTTGGTTCGTAATGATTTTTGCTGTTTTAACGAGATTGGTAATAAAATAATTCTGAGAATGACTGTAAACGCAATCATTGCCCATCCGATAATTGTTAAATAACGTATACAACGCATTTAACAAATATCCAAAAAGATCTGCAATAAAACCCATTCTTTCTCTCCATCTATTTCAAAGGGTCATAGCCTCCTTTTGCAAAAGGATGACACTTCAAAATTCTTCTTAAACTATAAAAACACCCTTTCCAAAAGCCATATTTCTCAAAGGCTTGTCTTGCATATTCACTACAACTTGGATAAAACTTGCAATGATATCCGAGAAGCCGAAAAAAGTGGAGAAATATACTTTTGATAAAGTTTCAAAAAATATAAACTTATTTTTTTCATGTTATTCTTCTTTCAAAATCTTGGCTTTGCGAAAAATCTTTTCCATATCCTCTTGTATGATATAGAACTTTGCTTGATCTGCTGGTACTTTTTTATTCCAAATAAAAACAAGATTATTTCCACTTACTAATTTTTCTTTTTGCAAACGATAATTTTCTCGAATTAACCTTTTTAGGCGATTTCTCGTAACTGCCTTTCCGATTTTGGTATTAACTGCAATTCCAAGAAAATTTTTCTTTTTTTTATTTTTGGAACAATAGCATAAAATTTGCTTTCCCGCATAAAATTCGCCTTTTTGTAGGACATTCTTAAATTCATAATTTTTCTTCAAGGTATCTATTTTTTTCATAATTCGTACCCGATTATTTTCTCTTAAACAAATGCAAAAAGACCACAATCTTGGCGGCCTCTTGGTTTTGCTTAAGCACTTAATTTTTTTCTTCCTTTTGCTCTTCTTGCTTTTAATACATTTCTTCCAGATTTTGTTTTCATTCTCTTCATAAAGCCATGTTCTTTTTGTTCTTGTCTCTTTTTTGGTTGGAATGTTCTTTTCATTTCCTTGCACCTCCCTGATTTTGTGTTTTATATACAGCCGTAAGACGGATATATTTTTTCTAAGCCTTTCGATTATATCGTAAAAGTGTTAATTTTGTCAAGGTATTTCTAGGAATTAAAAGTATTTTTGCTTTTTTCTCTTTTTTTATTGACTATTCTACCTTTACTTTGATATTATAAGGCTTAAATAGGGGAAATTAACTTTTATAGCGACAAAGCATTGATACATCACTCTTCTAGCAGTTATCCACATGTGGATAACTAACGAAGTAGGGGGTGTGGATAACTTGTTTTAGGACTTTTTCTTGCAATTTTCCCAAAAGGTTTGATATGAAAATTTGGAAGGACTGAAAAAAATGTCAAAAGAACTGGACGAACTTTTAACAAAAGCCAAAGATCTTTTAAAAGACGAAACGACAAAAATTTCATACGAAACTTGGATTAAAAATTTGGAAATTGACAGTGTAACCAACGACCACATTGTCTTGGTTGCCACTTCAACTTTTCAAAGAGATGCGGTTGATTCCAGATACCACGATTTATTGCAAAATACGTTTAAGTTTATTACCAATCGTGATTGCACTTTATCGATTATTGTAAAAGAGTCTGGAAAAACCGAAATTTCTTCTCAGGCTCCTGTATCTCAGCCAGTCGATTTAGACGCCAATACAGGATATGTGAATTCCATTTTTAAGCAAGAGTATACTTTTGATACCTTTGTCGTAGGAAACAACAATCGTTTTGCACACGCTGCAGCCCTTGCAGTTGCGGATGCTCCTGCCACTTCTTATAACCCACTTTTTATTTATGGTGGTTCTGGACTTGGCAAAACGCACCTTTTGCATGCGATTGGAAATGAAATCTTAAGAAAAAACAGAAATAGTAACATTTTATATGTAACTTCTGAAAAATTTACAAATCAACTCATCAATGCCATTAAAGATAACAAAACGGATCAATTCCGTAATCTTTATCGTAACATTGATGTCCTTTTGATTGATGATATTCAATTTATTGCTGGGAAGGAGAGAATTCAGGAAGAATTTTTCCACACCTTTAATACCTTACACGAAAACGGAAAGCAAATTATTCTATCCAGTGATCGCCCTCCAAAAGATATGCAATTATTAGAAGACCGTCTAAAATCTCGCTTTGAATGGGGTTTAATTGCAGATATCTCTAGCCCAGACTATGAAACACGTTTAGCGATTTTGCGTAAAAAAGCACAATTAGAAAATGTATTAGTCGATGATGAAATTCTATCCAACATTGCAAACCGTATTGATTCCAACATTCGTGAATTAGAAGGGGCACTTATGAAACTCATTGCAGAATCTTCTTTAATCAATACGCCAATTACGATGGAAATGGCAGAACGTGCAATCAATAACATTGTTTCCCAAAAAGATAAAGTCATTTCATCTGATTTTATCCAAGACACGGTTGCCAAATATTTTAATATTTCGATTAAAGATTTACGCAGTTCCAAACGTTCAAATGATATTGCTTTTCCAAGACAAATTGCGATGTATCTTTGCCGAAATGTAGCACAAATGTCTTTACCGCAGATTGGAAAAGAGTTTGGGAAAAGAGATCATACAACTGTTATGCACGCTTGCAATAAAATTGAAAAAGAAATGAAAGATAATTCAAACACAAAATTGATTGTGGAAAGTGTGAAAAAGTTATTGGTGTCGGACAAACAATAAGATCAAAAAAGATTGCTCCGATTTTTGAAATTTTTGTTTGTAGAACAAATTATTTCATCCATACAATCCGAGTTCTCCCTACGGAAGCCTTACATTGGTTATCCACACCCTGGTGTGAAAAAGGTGTTAAAAAACTGTTAATATCTCCTTTTTCCACAAAATACTTTTTCTTGTGTAGATAAGTTTCTTTCTTTTCCACAAAGATATCAACAGCCGTAAGTATAGGGAAATGAAATATGCACAGAGTTATCCACATTATCCACAAGACCTAATACTACTACTACTAAAATATATTTAATATTTATAAAAGGAGTTTGATCAAAATGAAAATTGTTTGTGAGAAGGACAAAATCCTCAAAGCGATAAATTCCGTAACAAAAGCTGTCGCTTCTAAAACAACGATGCCGATCTTAGAAGGTATTTTTATTCAAACAAATGAAAACCAAGTAAAATTAACCACTTATGATTTAGAAATCGGAATTGAATATATTATTGAATGTGATGTAAAAGAACAAGGAGCAACTGTTGTGAATGCCATCATGTTTAGTGAAATTATTCGTAAATTACCAGATACCGATATTAAAATTGAAATTAACGATAAAAATTTATTAGTGATTGAATGTGAAGGTTCTTTATATAAATTAGCAACCATGAACCCAGATGAATTCCCAGAACTTCCACAAATCAATATTGAAAATTCCATTGAAATTGAACAAAATTCATTAAAAGAAATGATCCGCAAAACGATTTTTGCAGTTAGTACCGAAGAAAATCGACCAATTTTTACCGGTTGTTTATTCCAAATTAGTAACAATAAATTAAATGTTGTTGCAGTCGATGGCTTCCGTTTAGCATGGAAGAGTAAGTTTTTACAAAATAAAATTAACGATTTTACTGCTGTTATTCCAGGAAGAACCTTAAATGAAATCAATAAAATTATTTCGGATTCTTTTGATAACATTAAAATAGGAGTAGCTAAAAATCAAGCCTTATTTGAAATGGAAAATTGTAAAGTAGTTACCCGTTTATT
Source organism: uncultured Clostridium sp. (assembly GCA_947648765.1). Taxonomy (GTDB): domain Bacteria; phylum Bacillota; class Clostridia; order TANB77; family CAG-508; genus CALYAK01. Next base: position 18,453 of record CANSOY010000006.1, on the reverse strand, counting down.
AGATGGAGAATTCTTAAATTATTCCAGTGTTATTCCAGAAAATTGGGAAACTAGAATTCGTGTTAATCGAGATATTTTACAAAATTGTTTTGAAAGAGTTAGTTTAATTTCTTCTTCTAGCATTGAAAAAGAGAAGAAATATCCAGTAAAAGTACTTGTGGAAATTGGAAAAGTAACCATTTCTTGTACGAACCAAACAGGAGACGCAAAAGAAGAAATCTATATAGAATCTGAAGGAAAGAATTTGGAAGCAGGATTTAATCCAAAATATTTTCTGGATGCACTTCGTGCAATTGGCGATGAAGAAGTCTTTGTTGATTTTGGGACAAGCATTTCTCCATGTGTCATTCGTCCTGTTGAAGAGGGCGATTACACTTATATGATACTTCCAATTCGATTAAAAGATTAAAATGGGGAAGGGTTTTCCACAATTCATGAGCAAATTGTGGAAAACGCTCTTGTAAATGGGAGCAAAAATGAAGATACAAAAAATACAATTAAAACATTTTCGTAATTATTCTAATCTTGAAATTTCACTTGGAAAAGGCATCAATATTTTTTATGGAAATAATGCACAAGGAAAAACAAATATATTAGAAGCAATTTTTCTTTGCAGCATTGGGCGCTCTTTCCGAACCAATAAAGAAAAAGAACTCATTCAATTTGGAGAAGACTTTGCAACGGTTCAGTTAGATTTTGCAAAAAAAGACCGTGAGGGAAGTGTCAAATATACCATCAATCCGAAAAAAAGTATTACGGTAAATGGTGTAAAAATAAAAAGATTGAGCGAATTATTAGGAAATATCAATACGGTTATTTTTACACCAGATGACATCAATATCCTAAAAAATGGGCCTGCTGCAAGACGTAAATTTTTAGATATTTATATTAGTCAGTTACGACCAAATTATTTATATACATTAAATTTATATGGAAAAACATTAGAACAACGTAATAATTATTTACGATTGCCAGAAAAAAAAGAAGAAATGTTAGAAATTTGGGATGAAAAATTAGCAGAATACGCAGAAATTATTTTTCATTACCGACAAGAGTATATCCAAAAAATAAAAGAAAAAATCCAAAAAATTCATCAAAATATAACAGAAGGAAAAGAAGAAATTAACCTATTTTATCGTTCGGACTTTGAGAATAAAGAACAATTTCAAAAAATCTTAAAAAATCATCGAAAAATAGATTTTATGAAAGGTTATACTTCAAAAGGAATTCACCATGATGATTTTGAAGTATTTTTGAATGATAAAATGGTCAATGTTTATGGCTCTCAAGGGCAACACAGAACAGCAATGCTTTCCTTAAAAATGGCAGAATTAGAAGTTATCGAAGAGGAAATTGGAGAAGCCCCGATTTTATTACTAGACGATTTTATGTCAGAATTGGATCAAACGAGAAGAAAAAATTTTCTTCAATACATTCGAAATGCGCAAGTCATTATTACAGGAACGGAAAAAATGGAATTTGAAAATTTAGATTATTCCATATTCCATGTACAAAAAGGAGAAATAAATTAATGTTTTTACATATCGGAAAAGATTTCGTGATCCATCAGAAAGACTTAATTGCGATACTTTCCATTGAGGCAATTCAAAATAAAAAAAGTTTTGAAGATATTTGCAAAAGTTTGAACATTCATGATAAGATAATAGATGTATCAGATCAAAACATGAAATCGCTCATTTTAGTAAAAGAAAATGGCGAAACAAAAGGATATATTACCAATATATCATCAATGACATTAGCAAAAAGAGCGCAAGAATAATGCGTGTTTGGAGGTTGTAAAAGAAAATGGAAAAATTTGAACATGAATATGGTGCAGACCAAATACAGGTATTAGAAGGATTAGAGGCTGTTCGAAAAAGACCAGGTATGTACATTGGAAGTGTATCCATCCGAGGATTGCATCATTTAGTGTACGAAATTGTAGACAATGGTGTAGATGAAGCATTAGCTGGTTATTGCAATGAAATTAGCATTACCATAGAGCCTGGAAACGTTATTTGCGTAGAGGATAACGGTAGAGGAATACCAGTCGAAATTCATCCAAAAACTAAAATTTCAACAGCAGAAACCGTCTATACGGTTCTTCATGCTGGTGGAAAATTTGGTGGCGATAGTGGATACAAAGTATCTGGTGGACTTCATGGAGTAGGTGCCTCTGTTGTTAATGCATTATCCAAATGGGTGGAATTAACCATTCAAAGAGATGGTGGAATTTATCAATTAAAATTTGAAGGTGGAAAAACCGTTCAAAAACTAGAGAAAATTGGAGATTCGAATCAAACAGGGACAAAAGTTCGATTTTTAGCAGACGATACCATTTTTGAAACCCTAGAATATGACTATGCAACACTTGAAAATCGTTTCCGTGAAATGGCGTTCTTAAATAAAGGATTAAAAATTAAGGTAGCAGATTTAAGAGGGGAAACGCCAGTAAAAGCAGAATTCCATTATGAAGGTGGATTACAATCTTTTGTAGAATTCTTAAATAAAAATAAAGAAAAATTACATGAAAAACCAATCTACATTGAAAAAGATGGGGAAGTGCCGGTTGAAATTTCCCTTCAATATACAACTGCATATTCCGAAAATATTTATTCTTTTGTTAATAACATTAACACCATTGAAGGTGGAACTCATTTAGAGGGCTTCAAAAGAGGACTTACCAAAGTATTCAATGATTATGCAAAAGCCCACAATATCTTGAAAGAAAAAGACGGAAACTTGCAAGGAGAGGATATCAGGGAAGGGATTACCGCTGTTATTTCTGTCAAAGTAAAAGAACCACAATTTGAAGGACAAACTAAAACAAAGCTAGGAAATAGTAATGTTACAGGAATTGTACAAAGCATGGTAAATGATGTATTATCTACATTTTTAGAAGAAAACCCATCCATTGCCAAAACCATTTTGGAAAAATGTGTAAGTGCGTCCCGTGCAAGAGAAGCAGCCAGAAAAGCAAGAGAATTAGTTCGTAGAAAAAATGCCCTAGAGTCTACAACACTACCAGGAAAATTAGCAGACTGTAGTGAAAAAAATTCGGAAGTTTGCGAAATCTACATCGTTGAGGGAGATTCCGCAGGTGGAAGTGCAAAACAGGGAAGAGATAGACGTTTCCAAGCCATTCTTCCTCTTTGGGGAAAAATGCTAAATGTTGAAAAATCCAGAGCAGATAAAATTTATAATAATGATAAATTGCAACCAGTTATTCTAGCAGTTGGTGCCGGAATTGGAAATGATTTTGATATTACCAAAATCCGTTATGGAAAAGTCATTATCATGACCGATGCCGATGTCGATGGAGCTCACATCCGAACTTTATTACTAACCTTTTTCTTCCGCTATATGCGACCACTTATTGAAAATGGAAATGTGTATTTAGCACAACCACCACTTTTCAAATTATTCAAAAAAGGAATGGAAGACATTTACTGGTATGAAGAAGATTTAACAGGTGCTTTCAAAATCCTAGAAGAAAGGGGAATTCCAAGAGAGCAAGTCAGTATTCAAAGATACAAAGGTCTTGGAGAAATGAACCCAGAACAATTATGGGAAACAACCATGAACCCAGAAACTAGAATTTTAGTAAAAGTAAAAATGGAAGATGCCATTAAAGCAGACGAAATCTTTACCGTACTAATGGGGGACGAAATTGGTCCACGTAGACAATTCATTGAAGATAATGCAAAATACGTAAAGAACTTAGATATCTAAAAAATAAAGAAGACATCAAAGGAGGAAACTCTTTTGATGTCTTCTTTTCGTAAAACCAATATCAATCTTCAACGAAAACAAACTAACCGAATGGGCAGACCTAATATACATTACTGCATAAATAAGCCTTAAATCCAATTAGAATATCCTTTGTTTGACAATAGATACACTGGAGAACAGCCAAATTCATCCCAATCAAATGGACTATTATTAACCATTTCACAATCTAAAAATTATCGTAACATCGAATGAATAAACTACGGAAGAACCGGTTTCAGCTCTTTTTGCAAATAATTCACTCTACCATCGCCGACCTATATTCACCATAAAAATAGCAAATATACATCTTTGCTCGAATTTGGAATAGCCAAGACAAAGACCACGCCAAACTCTTAGTTAAACCAATATCAATCTTACAATTTTAGTTTTCTCAAAAAAGAAAAAAATATTCATAAAAAAAGAAAAAAAACATAAAAATGAAGAAAAGGCAGGAGGGGAAAATGAGAAGTAATATTGTAGAAAGTGAACTAAGTTATGGATATCGAAAATTGATTGGCAATATTCAATTTTTGCAATATGAATTTCGAGATATTCCTTGTTTCGAAATTGGAAGCATTGGCACAAGCACCTTAAAAAAGAAAATACCATATATGCAAATTGGAAAAGGAAACCGAAGTATTTTCGTTAATGCGGCACATCATGCAAATGAATGGTTAACAAGCCTGGTTAGTATGATGTTTTTAGAAAAAATATTAAATTTATTTCGTGAAAAAAGAACGTATAAAACCTATGCAATTTACGAATTACTGCAAAATACCAAGTTGTTTTTTGTGCCGATGGTAAATCCTGATGGCGTAGATTTAGTGGTTAAAGAACCATATATTTTTCAACAAAAGGAATATTTAAATCTTATTTTTAAGAATTACGGAAAAATAAAAAATTGGAAAGCTAATATTCGAGGTGTTGATTTAAACTTAAATTATCCTGCTAAATGGGAAAAAGCAAAAAATGCAAAAAGAAAAAAAGGAATTAGTTATCCACATTACCGTGATTATGTAGGTCCCAATCCCTTGTCAGAAGTGGAAACGCAAAATATGGTAAGCCTTTCGAATATTCTTCAATTTGATTTAAGTATCTCACTTCACTCGCAAGGAGAAGAAATTTATTGGGATGATTTTCAAGGAAAAATTCCAAAAAGTAAAGAAATTGGAGAAAAATTTGCAGCCGTTTCTGGTTATACATTAACCAAGCCAGAAATCGATTCTTCTTATGCAGGATATAAAGACTGGTTTGTAGAGCGATTTCAAAAGCCAGGTTATACCATTGAAATTGGAAAAGGAAATCCAGGTGAGCCATTACCAATTTCACAAGCAGGAGAAATATTAGAAAAAATAGAAGAGATTTTTTTGGTTGCTTTAGAAGAAATCGGAAAATAAGTAAAATATTTTAGAAAAAAGATTGACAAAAAATGGAAAACATTGTAAGATGTCAAACAGGAGGTAATATGGAACAAAAGAATATAAAATCAATCCAAGAATGGCTTCCCATTCAGCAAGTACAAGCCACTGGGACCATTCTTTTGAAAAACCACACAATGGTCAAGATATTAAAAATTAGTTCAATCAATTTTAGTCTAAAAACAGAGTTTGAAAAAGAAAGCATCTTAAATTCCTATAAAATTTTATTAAAAACTTGTAACTTTCCATTCCAAATAGTTATCCACAGCACCAAAGAAAATTTAACCAATCAGGAAAAAGAAATCCACAGGCTCAATGAGGAAGAAAATGAAAAAATAAAAAAAATAGCAGAAAAATATTTACAATATTTAAAACAATTAAATAATTCGCAAAAATCATCGCGAAAAAAATTCTATATTATTTTGCAAAGTGACCTAGCAAATCCAGAATTACAGGAAGATGAATTAAAAGAAAAATACCTAAAAATAAAAGAATGTTTATCCAGATGTGGAAATATGGTATATGAAATAACGGAAAAAAAGGAAACGATTACCTTATTACAATCTTTTCTACAAGCAAGGAGTTTTGCTTATGATAAAGGATAAGATCAAACAGCTTTTATTTCCACAACTAGAAAAGCCAAAAGAAAAACAAGTGGAATTTTTGAGTGGAACATTTTCCGAAAAAGATCAATTAAGCCCAGGTTATTTTAATTTAGAAAATCCAAAATATTTTGAAATCGATCAAAGATTTTATTCTACACTTCTCATTGTAAATTATTATCGAGAGCAAACGGATTTAATTCTAAAAACGTTAATTGACTCGAATTTAGATCTAAATATTTCCGTATTTTATGAAAAACAAAATCCCTATAAAATAATTAAAGATTTAACCTATCATATTGGTACCGTATCGGTAGAATTAAAAGATGGAAATCAAAATAAATCCGATATCGATATCGCAGCATTTACATATAATGATGCAAAATATATTAGGAGAGGAATCCAAGTAAATGGAGAAGACTTTTACTTTTTATATATTTATATTATGACCTATGCAAAAGATGAAAAAGAACTAGAATTTTTACTCAGCCGTTTAGAAGGATTATTGGAGTCAAAAGGGATGCAAACCAGAAGAGCCTATTTTCGCCAGGAAAAATCTTTTTTAGCGAGCCTTCCACTTATGCTAAACAGCAAAGAAGTAAAAGAAGTAACCAGAAGAAATGTATTAACAAGTGGAATTGTTTCAACCTATCCATTTATTTCTTCTTCGATTTGTGATGAAAATGGAATTTTTGTAGGAACGAACTTATATAATCACTCTCTTATTTTTATCAATAAATATAATACCGAAAAATATAAAAACGCCAATATGTGTATTTTTGGAACAAGTGGTGCAGGAAAATCTTTTTATACCAAATTACTCATTATTCGTCATTACCTATGGGGAATTGACCAATATGTCATTGATCCAGAACGTGAATATGAAAAAATGTGTCAAGTTTTAGATGGGACTTTATTAAAAATTGGACCATCCTCGCAGACCTATATCAATATTTTAGATATCCGAAAAGAAAGTGTAGAAGACTCTGAAAAAGGATATTTAGCAACGAAGATTGGAAAACTTATTGGATTTTTGAATTTAATTTTTGGAGAATTAAATGAAGAAGAAAAAGCAATGCTAGAGGAAAAACTAATTGAAACTTATCGAAGAAAGGGAATTACTTTTGAAGATACATCCTTAAAAAATGCCAATGGAGATTTCCGAGCAAAAGAACAAATGCCAATTTTGGAAGATTTTTATGCAATATTAGCAGAAGATGAACAAACCAAAAAATTCAAAATTAAATTGATTCCCTTTATAAAGGGTTCCCTGAATTTTTTTAATCATCATACCAATATCGAAATTCAAAATAAATTGATTGTAGCAGATATTTATGAATTAGGAGAAGATAATCTAAAATATGGGATGTATCTATTTACGGATTTATTTTGGGATAAAATCAAAGAAAATCGTCAGCAGAAAAAAGCAATTTATATGGATGAAATTTGGCGACTTATCGGAATCACATCCAATCAAGAGGTAGCCAGTTTTATTTATAAAATTTTTAAGACCATTCGAAAATATGGTGGAAGTGGAGTTGCCATTACACAAGATGTTGCTGATTTATTTTCTTTGGAATCTGGAATTTATGGAAGAAGTATTTTGAATAACTCTAGTATTAAAACATTTTTTTCATTAGAAGAAGAAAATATTAAAACACTCGAAAAGTATATGACATTATCCGAAAAAGAAAAAATAGAAATCAAATCCTTAAAAAAAGGAGAGTGTTTAATGTGTGTGGGAGATGATCACATTCTAACGAAAATTGAAAGTTCAGAAATAGAAAAGCAAATTATAGAAGGGAAATGGATGGATGAAGAAAACAATAACAGCTATTGGGAATGAAAGTATTCACAACGAATATAAAAGAAGTGGAGAATATGAAGTAATCGGAAAAGATATTCAATACCAAGAAGGAATTTTAGAAGTATTTGAAGAGCCAAATGAAATTGACTTGCTTATTATGAGCGATTTTCTGCCAGGTTATTTCTCCATGCGAGAGTTAATCAAAAAGATAAAAAGAAAGAAAAACGAGTTAACAATATTCATATTATGTCAAAAAGCAACAAACGAAATTCAAATGCTTTTGGAAGAAAAATGGGTTGATAAAATTATCCCATTAAAAGAAGAGGAAGAAATTGAAACCAATTCCTACGAAACAGATGAACTGAAAAAAGAAATTGAACGATTAAAAAGAGAAAACAAAAAATTAAAAAAAGAGAAAGTAAAATATGGAAAAGTCGTACTAGTTGTGGGAGAACATAATGTGGGAAAAACGAGTATTGCCTTTATGCTATCTCAAATGGCAAATCTATCGCGAATATTGCTCATTGACTTTGATGATAGCTACTATGGGCTTCTCAAAATAACAGGACTAGAAAGAAACGAAGAATTCAAAAAACACTTTAATGCGAAAACGGATATCTGTAAACGGACAAGATATCATTGAAGACATTGAGCAAAAAATCGAATTATTAAAATATCAATATGACTTAATTATTATCGATACTTTTGTGGAAATGAAAATGAATTGGAATGCAAGATTATCTCAATTAGCAGACACTACTATTTTTATCGTAGAGTCTTCGTATTTTGGAAATATCAAAGCAAGACAATTATGGGAAGAAAATAAATTTTTATTAGACCGTAAAAAAACAAAATTATTATTTAATCATTATTCGAAATATAATTTATATAAAACGAGACTCATGCAAAATTTTGGAGGATTCCCCATTTTAGGATTTATTTCAGAACGAAAATGGTATGCCCAAAATATGAACCGTTCCCATCTAGAACAATATGGCGGACTTTTTGAAAAAAGAGAATATGCCCCAATACTAGACCGTATTCTACATCCAGAAAAAATGACAGAAAATGAATGGATGGAAAAATTAAAACGAAAATAGGAGGAAAGAAAATGGAATTAACACAAACACCAGAAAAAGGGATGTTAAATTTGCAAGAACAAAACATTTCACAAGGAATTGAAAAAAAGCAGGAAAACTTCTTGGAAACCACACTAGGAAAAGTAATCAATAAAGCAGTAGATATTGGGATTTCCGCAGTGGTGCCAGATTTAATAGAAGATGAAGTAATTGACATTAAAAATGCAATTTTGAAAAATGGGTTTGAAGATGGAATTCAAACTGCAATTAGTAGTGCAGTTAATTTAGGGAAAAGTATTGTGGGAATGGTAACTGGAAAATTTGAAGATGTATCCCAAGCCCAAAATGTAATCAAAAGTGGAGGTGTTTTAGATAATGTTTCTAGCCTACTGGATTTTGCCTTAAATAAAGCAAAATCAGGAGGGCTTTTGGATAAAAATATGTATCAAGTCGTAAAGCAAGGGAAAAACACCATTTTGAACCAAGTCGAAAAAGGAATCACCAAAGAATTTGGAAAGCAAACAGAAAATATTGAAAAATTAGGAACCTATATGAATTCGTGGCGTCAAAATTATAAAGAACAAAATTTTAATGGAATGGAAAAACAATATCAAAAAATACAAGAAAAATTAAAAGAATTATTGCCACTCGAGAAAACACTTTCCGAGGCAAGAAAAATTGAAAATTTGCATGAAATGATCCGAAATAATGAGCAAAAATTCAATTTAACAATGGAACAAGAAAAACTTGCTGAAATATTGATATAACTAAGAAAAAAACATCATTTTTCCTTGCTTTATTTTGTGCTTTTTAGTATAATAAACCTTGTAAAAACAATAAGAAAGAGGAAAGGTTAATATGGAAGTACAAGACGGAAAAATTATCGAAAGAGATATCGAAAATGAGATGAAAACCTCTTATATTGACTATGCAATGAGTGTTATTGTATCACGTGCATTACCAGATGTTCGAGATGGCTTAAAACCAGTGCATAGAAGAATTTTGTATGCGATGTATGAAGATGGAATTACTTCAGACAAGCCATACAGAAAATGTGCAAATACAGTAGGTTCTGTACTAGGAAGATACCATCCACATGGTGACTCATCAGTATATGATGCAATGGTAAGAATGGCACAAGAATTTTCGCTTCGATATCCACTAATTGACGGACATGGAAATTTTGGTTCCATCGATGGTGATGGAGCAGCTGCCATGAGGTATACAGAAGCAAGAATGGCAAAAATTGCAGAACAAATGCTAGTCGATATTGAAAAAAATACAGTTGATTTTATGCCAAACTATGATGACCGTTTGCAAGAACCAACGGTATTACCAGCCAAAATTCCAACCTTGTTAATCAATGGTTCATCTGGAATTGCAGTTGGAATGGCAACCAATATTCCACCACATAACTTAGCAGAAATTATCAATGCAATTGTAACGATTATTGATGAAGACCAAGTGACAGATGAACAACTAATGCAGATTGTAAAAGGACCAGATTTCCCAACAGAAGGTATTATACTAGGAAGAGAAGGCATCAAAGAAGCCTATACCACAGGTAGAGGAAAAATAACGGTTCGAGCAGAAGCAGAAATTGAAGAAATGAGTGGTGGAAAACAACGTATTATTGTAAGTTCTCTACCATATCAAGTGAATAAAGCAAAACTAATTGAAAACATTGCAAACTTAGCAAAAGAGAAAAGAATTGAAGGCATTTCAGATCTAAGAGATGAGTCTGACCGTGAACATAAAGTACGTGTTGTAATCGAATTAAAAAGAGATGCCAATGCACAAGTTGTATTAAATCAATTATATAAAAATACGCAAATGCAAGATACTTTCGGTGTTATCATGCTAGCACTTGTAAATGGAGAGCCAAAAATCTTAACCCTAAGACAATGTTTAGATTATTATATTGACCACCGTAAAACTGTTATCCTAAGAAGAACACAATTCGACTTAGATAAGGCATTAGCAAGAGCACATATCTTAGAGGGATTAAAAATTGCATTAGATAATATTGATGAAGTAATTGCCATTATTCGTGCTTCTTATGATGATCCAAAAGAAAGATTGATGAAACGTTTTGGATTAACAGATATCCAAGCACAAGCAATCTTAGACATGAGATTAAAAACACTATCTGGCTTGCAACGTGAGAAGATTGACGAAGAATATAACGAGTTAATGAAACTAATTGCACATTTAAGAGATATCCTAAATAGTGAAAGATTAGTTTTTGAAATTATCAAAGAAGAATTATTAGAAATTAAAAATAAATACGGAGATGAAAGAAAGACAAAAATTGTAGCAGCAGAGGGAGAAATCGATGTAGAAGATTTAATCAAAGAAGAGCAAACTGTTGTAGCCCTAACACATTTTGGCTATATCAAGAGAATGCCAATCGATACATATAAGAGTCAAAGAAGGGGCGGAAAAGGAATTACTGGTATTGCAACAAGAGAAGAAGATTTTGTAAAACAAATCTTTACAGCATCTACTCACGATACCATTTTATTCTTTAGCAATAAAGGAAAGTTATATCGTCTAAGAGGATATGAGATTCCAGAAGCAGGAAGAACCGCAAAAGGAACAGCTATTGTTAATTTACTTCGTTTGGATAATGGAGAAAAAATATCTGCTGTTATTCCGATTTCAAATTTTGCAGAAGGTAAATACTTGTTAATGGCAACCAAGAGTGGATTGATCAAGAAAACAGCACTTAGTGAATATAATTCTGCAAGAAAAACAGGACTATTAGCAATTACCTTAAAAGACGAAGATGAACTAATTGATGTTCGTTTAACTGACGGAGAAGATAATGTAGTTCTTGTAACTAAAGGCGGATTATGTATCACATTTGACGAAAAAGATGTACGCCCAGTAGGAAGATCTGCACAAGGTGTCATTGGAATTCGTTTAGATGAACAAGATGCTGTTATCGGAATGGAATCCATTGTAGTTGGTAGCAAAGCAACCCTACTTGCCATCACAGAAAATGGTTTCGGAAAGAGAACAGAATTAGAAGAATACCGTGTACAAAATAGAGGTGGAAAAGGCGTTATTACCTATAAAATAACACCAAAAACCGGAAACATTGTAGGAATTCGTATTGCAAATTCAGATGACGATGTTATGATGATTACCGATACAGGAACCATTATTCGATTAAAAGTAGAAGAAGTTAGCATTTTAGGAAGAGCAACACAAGGTGTAACACTTATGAGAACGAACGATGGCGGTAAAGTTGTAAGCATTGAAATTATTTCAAAAGAAGACGAAGTAATCGAAGAAGAATAAACCATAAAAAAAGAGATATTTTTAATATCTCTTTTCTGTATATAAATTCTTTGCTTAATTTAATTGAAAGCGAATATCTTCTCCGAAAAAATAACAAATGTGATAATAACCAACAAGACGAGAAACAATTCTTTCGTCATAATTTGCATATAAATTTTGCAAACTTAAATTAGTAGAAATAATGGTTTTCGTTGATTTTTGATTTAATAATCGAGTATTGATAATATTAAATAATTCTGTAAATTTCATTTGGTTCATACACTCTGTACCTAAATCGTCAATAATGAGTAAATCTACATTTAATAAATGCTCGTATAAATTTTCTACTTTTGTATTTTTCGAAAAGCGAGAGTTAATAATCTCATCCAGCATAATAGGAGCAGTCTGGTAAAGGACTGTTTTTCCTTTTTTCAATAATTCATTTGCAATACAACTTGATAAAAATGTTTTTCCAAGACCAGTGTTACCAGTGAATAATAAATTCTTTTCTGTTGGATCATCAAAATCTTCTAAAAAGGTTTGACAAATATCATAAATGAGTTTTATATTTTCTCTTGGCGATAAATCGGAATGATATTTTTCTGAATTATTTTTAGTAGAGTAAAAATCAAACTTAAAATTTTCAAAATTTTGATGAGCTAATTGATAAACATTGCTTTTGTTATATTCTAAATCAAATAATTGCTGTTTCAAGCAATTACACATCGTAGTATGAAAATTTTCATCTGTAATATAACCGGTATCTTGACAATGCTCACATGAAAAATGTGGTTCGAAAAAAGATTTTTCAATCTTATTTTTTTGAAAAATCTTTTCTTTTTCTGCTCGTAATTTTTCAAGTTTACGTTGAAATTCATCTAAGAAAGGTGCATCTTTTTGTTGTAATAGTGCTTTGGAAGTCTGAATGGTTAAAAGACTAATTTCTTGATCGATTTCAGCAAGACGGGGAATTTTCCCATATAAATTTTCCTTTTGAAGTTCTGCTAAACGAATTGCATTTTCTCTTTTTTTCTCATATTCACTTAATAATTGTTTTAGATTTTCATTTGCCACATTCATCACCTAACTTATTTCTTGTTTGCATAAAATTGGTCTAAGTTTTCATAAAGTCGCTGTTCGTAATTGTTAAAATTCGTTGCAGTATTCTTTTTCATATTTGCAACATCTTTGGATTTTTGTTTCATGTCTGCTAAATATTTTTGGATTTCATCTGCTGTTTTTAATTTATGATCATACCAATCCGATAAAATTCGGTCGATATAATCAAAATTTGGATTTGCTTTTGAAGTTGTTTTCTTTAATGCAATTTCAATAATATCGAAAGAATATCCATAATCTACTAACCATTTTTCAACATAGGCTTGTTCATATTGAGAAAGTTGACGAGAAAAACCTAATTTTTTACTAATGGTTTTAGCAATGGTATTAATTTTCTCTTGTTTCTCATAATATTTTTCTAAATCTGAAAAAGTTTTTATTTGATTTTTTGCCCAAGCACTTGCTACAGTTTCAATATAATTGTGATGAAGAGCGGAGTGATCAAAACAATATTGAAACAATGCAATCATAACTTCTTCATCAAAGTTATATTTTTGGAACCAAAGGTCAATATCGCTATACCAGGAAGAAGACATAACGCCACTAAAGAAAGTATTGCTAATGGTTTCTATAGCATTTGCACGATATTTATTTTTAGAATTCTCCAAAATTTGTTCTGGCGATAAAGCTGTTTTAGGATGATATAATTTATGTAATTCGATTTCTTGCAAATTATTCACAATATATCCTGTGTTTCGCTTCGTGATTAGTCCAGTATCTTCTAAGTATTTAATCGCATCTTGAATGACCTTTAAGGGTAAATTTAATTTTTTGGATAAATCGTTTAATCGAATTTCTTTTCCATACTTTGAAAGGAAAAGAATATATAAATAGACCTAAATTTGGTCTCCAGAAGATTGAGACAAATATTCTGTAAAAAAGATATCTGGTAGTTCGATTGTTGAAAAAATAAAAGACGCATCACCCTGTTCTAATCTCATGGAAAAACTCCTTTCAAAATATAATAGATACTATTCAAAAGTATACCATTTTCTTTTCTTTTTTACAAGAAATATCAAAGAAATTACTCATTCGACTTTCTAAAATAATAAACTTTTGGACGGAACAAGAAAAGAAGAATATAAGAAAGGACATAAGATAAACTTTCATTATTAAATCCTACAATAGAAAAAAGGAAAATGGGGAGAAATAATATAATAAAAATGGCTAGATTAAAGGAAAATGTAAAGTGAAAAAATTGTAAGAATAGATAAATAATTCCTCCGAAAAATCCCACATAAAATAGCAGAACGATAATCGAGAAAACCTAAAATCTTTCCCTGAAAGTGATAATTTTGTGGAAAAATAAATTTCATAAATTCTCCTCTTTAATTTGGTTTCAATGAATTTTTCAAGTTTTGCATATGCACAGAAACATTGGTGTTAATTCCACCAATCAGAGATTGCAGATAATGATTCGAACGAATGAGTGCATAAAGGCAACCAATCACATACAATTTTGAAAAAATATTGTGATTGGAAATTGGGATAGAAAATAACAAAACTAAAATAAAAGCAATTAAATCTTGGAGTAATAAGAGAGAGGAAAAAATGCGCAGCCAAGAATAGAAAAAATGGGATGTAGATTTATTTAGTAATGTTAAAAAAGCAAATGGACATAAAAAAACAAAAAGTTGTACCATAATATAACGTAAAGAATAACTTAAAATAAGATTAAGTAAACTGACCGAAGAGAAGCTTCGAATAATTCCATCAAAGGAAAAGACATTCAAAGAATTTGTGTCAACAGAAATAACCGTATTCAATTGGTTAATTAAGGTATTAAAATTAATGTCTTTTCCTAATATATTTTCTCCAATTTCCAAAATGGAAGAAGATAACAAATAATTTAGATTTAGGCATTCCTTACAGAAAAATAAAGATTGGTTCATACAAATTCCATATAATAATAATTTTATTAAAAAAGAATAGGGGTGCTCAATGGGATTTCCGATTAAATAAGAAAAAAGTAATCGAATACAATAATAAAGCGAAAAACCAATGAGCAAAGAATTTGCGACGAGCAGAATATTATTACTGCTCGAAGCGTGAAAGAAGTTTGTAAAAAAGGAATTTTCCAATAAATCTTCTGACAGGAATGCCAAGTTATTTAATGTATCGTACAGAGAATTATCGATGGATGAAAAAAGCGACGAGAAAATAGTGTTGATGGTATCGATAATGGTTTGAGAAATTGATTCAGCGTTTTGTTCCATAACAAACCTAAATCAAACTCTGGATGGCAGATAGAATTAAATCGATTGCAAGAATAAAAGCATAGGAGAAAAGAGAACCACGAATGATTTTCTTTCCAGTTGCAATTTTATTTTCATCACCAAAACTAAATTTTTTCATAAAAACTCCCGTGCCAACAGCAACGGCTGCAGCAGGTGTTGCTAACTTAATAATCCAACTTTCTATTTTCTCGAATGCTTTTGTTAATTTGGTAACAAGTTTTGGATCTGCGGCAAAACTCGCTACAGGAAAAAAGAACAAAAAATAAATACAAAGAAATAAAACAATACAAAGACGATAAATGGCATATTTTTGCTTTAACATATTAAGATCCTTTCAAAAAATAGGGTAGCATTTTCAATTTAGAAGGGGGGAGAATTTTTTCTCCATCGGACAAAAATGCTACGCAAGAAAAATTTTCTAATTTTTGCGTAAAAAAATTCGTATCAAAAATAAAATCTTTTTGTGTATAAGTATTAAAACTTTCAGAGATAGTTGCATCTCGTGAGATTAGTACATTTGATATTCGACTGAAAGAAGTTTGTTTGGCATTTTCTGAAATTGATTTTGACGTTTTTTCTTTTTCTTCTTGCCCAATTTGTTTTTGTGCAGACTCCACGGTTGTGATGTCATCATTGCGAAACCAAAGTTTATTCGTTAAACTTTGTAGAATTACTTTCGCGGCAGACTCACTTTTGAGGGAATGAATGAGAGAGGTGTAACTTTGGGTTGCTACAATGTTAATACATTTTGCTTCTCTGCTTTGGGCAAAAAAGGATGCGTCTGATACAGTGGCGTATTCATGATATTCGTCTGAAATAAAGACGACAGGCTTTAGGAGGGACGGATTGGTTAAGCGTAGCATAACATCCGTTTGAAAATCCATTTTTAAGTAAGCGGCTATTATTTTAGATAAATTTTGATATTCTGCTAAATTCATATTCAATACAAGGATTTTTCCAGATTGCATAAGATCCAACATACTATTTAAGTTTTCTTCTTCACGAGGGGGACTAAAAGTTTCACGAATGCGATAATCAGACAAAAATGCACTCGTAATTCTTGTAACCTCTGATTTTAGAATAGAAATCGTACGGTCATCTAAAAGGGAATATTCATTTTGGAAAAATTGAATCGCGGTTAATAAATTGTAAGACTCCTCATAAGACAGGCGATTTGTTTGAAGAAGATTACGAAAAATAGAAAATTTTTCGAGATAATAGTCAGGGATGGTTACTAATTTATGGATTTCTTCAAAATTAACGTACCCATTATTGTAAATACGACAGAGTTTAATACATTCGCATAAAATATTTTCTGCTTTGTCAAGCCAATAACTTTCTCCATTTTCTTCGGAAAAAAGTAATAAAATTGTTTTTAAGCGATTTGCTAAAACAGAGGCAGATAGACGGGGCTTATTTAAGGGGTTATATTTGTAGAAACCGCCTACTTCTAATACAACAATATCGTCTAATCGGTTTGCTTCCTGTGCAAATGCTAAAACTTGTTTATAATAATTACCTTTTACATCTAAAATAAGCATACTCAATTTTTGGGGAGAAGCCAGCAATTGTTTTGTAAAAGGATACATGGCACTACTTGTTTTTCCAGTTCCAATGGTTCCTGTAATGAGCATATTTTGGTATAAACTTTTTTCGGATAGAAAAATGGGCTTGTTTTGCATATTTGTTCCAATCAAAAAATGAGAAATTGAATTCATGTGATTTGTTTCTGAATTGAAAAGTGAGGGGCTTTGAGAATCCTTTTTGGGAAAGTAACTTGAAAATTGAACAGAGAAAACTAAATTTGATAAAAATGCTAAGACAAAAGAGAATAGTTTTAGGATATTCCAGATTTCGGGGGAACTTTCACTAATGGGAAAAGACTTAAAACCTAAATCGATAACAATATCTGTTTGTGTATAAATTGGCCAAAACAGTAAAAGATAAATCATAAAAGGTATATAGTATAAAATGTATGGGTAATTTGATAAAATCACCTTCTTTTTGAGAGTTTTGCTTTTAGATCCAATTTCGCACCTTGTTGATGATGGAATGTTACTAAATAGAAGTAAAGATATACGAAATACAAAACATAAAATAAATTAAAAAGAAATAGTAGTAAGAATAAAATAATAATAAATAACAATTCCTCCTTCCAGTAATTTCCATTATATACCAGTCCCATAATTTTGTCTATACTTTTTTGAAAAAATATGATAAAATATGAAAAAAGGTAAAAAAGGAGGTCAGTTTATGAAGATTGAAAAAACAACAAAAATAAGAGAATTACTAGAAAAAGAGCCAGAAAAGGCAAACATTTTATTAGAAGCAGGAATGCACTGTTTAGGTTGTCCAGCATCACAAGCAGAAACAATAGAAGAAGCATGCCAAGTTCATGGAATTGATGTAGAAAAATTACTAAAAGAATTGAACAAATAATAAAATCATAAAAAAGAGCCATAGTAATCGAAAAATGTGTGAAAATTAAGATAAAATTTCAAAAAATGATTGACAAATAAAGCAAAATGTTATATCATATTTAGCAGTTGTTGTTTTCAACACATTATCTGGGTCATTAGCTCAGGTGGTAGAGCACTTGACTTTTAATCAAGTTGTCCGCGGTTCGAGTCCGCGATGGCTCACCATACTAGGATTTAGAACTAGTCTAAATCCTAGCCATATTTTATGGCCCCTTGGTCAAGCGGTTAAGACATCGCCCTTTCACGGCGGAGACATGGGTTCGATTCCCGTAGGGGTCACCAGATAATGCCACTTTAGCTCAGTTGGTAGAGCAACTGATTTGTAATCAGTAGGTCGTCCGTTCAAGTCGGACAAGTGGCTCCAAGGAAGGTCAATAGTTTTGAGGGTATCTCTTAATTATTGGCTTTATTTTTGGCTTTATAGGAGAAAGTATGAAAAATATAATCATTACCGGTGCATCGAGTGGAATCGGAAGAGAACTTGCACTAGAACTAGCAAAAGAAAATCAAGTAATTGGTAGCTATTTTCACTCTGAACAAGAAGCAAAAGAATTGCAAAAAATTGAAACGATTGAAATGAGAAAAGTAGATCTTAGAAATAGTGAAGAAATCGAAACGTTTGTGAAACAAGTTGCAGAAGAGTACCAAAAAATTG
>CANSOY010000005.1 GCA_947648765.1 uncultured Clostridium sp. | reverse complement strand
AAACCAGGAAGAGATCCAAGAGAAGACATGCCAAAACCAATATTAAGAAGTGATGTATTAAAGTTTGAAGATTTACAAGAAGGACAAATCCTAAATGGAACCGTAAGAAATGTAATCGATTTTGGAGCATTTGTAGATATTGGAGTAAAACATGATGGACTTGTACATATTTCGGAAATGAGTACACAATTTGTAAAAAATCCATCAGATATTGTGAGTGTTGGAGATATTGTAAAAGTAAAAGTAATTGGAATTGATAAAGAAAAACAAAAAGTAAAATTAAGTATGAAAATATAAAAAAGAAAAAATGTTATAGAAAAATATCTATAACATTTTTCTGATTAAAAATAAATAAAATAAATTTAAGAATAAAATAAAAAAAGAATAAACCAAGAATAAAAAAGTAAAACCAAAAGAAATCGAAAAAAAAAATAGCATAAAACAGGAAAATGACGAAAACCCAGATAAATAGCACAAAAATAAGCTTGTGGAAAACGCAAAATAGAGGAAAACAAGGCAGATTTTTCTGTGGAAAAGAAAAAGAGAAATGTTTTGCAGAAATAAAAGAGGATAGAAAAAAGATTCTGGGATGAATTTGAGAATAGATAAACAATTCATAAAAAGAAAAAACAAAATATAAAAAGAAATAATAAATAAAAAATAGAAATAAAATAAAAACAATAAAAAATAAATTGATAAAATAAAATTAAGATAAAAAGAAATAATGAAAAAAGAAAAATAAAAGATAATCGAAAAAATAAAAAGAAAATATAAAACTAAAAACAAATAAAAAAAGAATAATAACAAATAAATCAAAAATTGAATTGGTAAATAGCAAATAAAAAAGATAGAAAAAATCAAAAAGTAAAAATTAAAATTGAAAATATAAGAAAATAAAAATAGAAATTAGCAAAGTAAATCAAAATACAAGAAAATAAAGGGATAAAAAAGACGAATAGAGGAATGAGAAAAATAAAGGGAAGATTTAAGCAAAATTTTGGCAGACCGGAAAATAAAAAATTGACAATATGAAAAAGCCTAAAAAGGAGTAAGAAAAAACAAGATAAAAAATAATGAAAAAACCGAAGAAAAAACGATATAAAAACCGGTTGTCTAGGACTAGGGGCAAGAAGAAAAATCTAAAAATAGCAATTAAAATTGAAAAACGAATTAAAAGTTATTATGTTCACAGACAATACACAAGGATAAAATACGGAAACAGAAGCCACTAGTACAAGAAATGACATAGAAGTGGAAAAAAGTTACAGCTATTCAGGAAAAGTAACAAGCAAAATACAAATTAAAAGATAGAGACGCTTGGCAAAATGAGAAAAAGCAAAAAAATAGAAAATTTATTAGAATTAAAAAAGAATTGTCAAAAACGAAAATAGAAAAAAGAAATAAAAAATAAAATTAAATTTGGGAAAATAAAAAACAATTGAATTAAAATAAAAAATAAACTACAATAAAAAACAAAAAATAAATTAAAAAAGTTTAATAAAAAAATAAAAGTAATTTATAAAAATATCTTTCATTAAAATAAATTAAAAAACATTTTATAAAAATGAAAAACAATAAATAATTAGATTAAATTAAAAAAATAAAATTAAATTAGAAATTAAAATAATAAAAAAGAATCGATAAAATAAAAAAAGAAACAAATTCAAATAAAATTAAAATAAAAAAGGATGTTTTTTGAGAAAAAGAAAGACGCAAAAGCGAAATGAAGTTGGCGAGAAAAAATAATTTTGACGAAAATGAAAAATCAAAATGAAAACTTGGAAATATGACAAGGCACTCCCAAAAGGATTTTGCAGAAATGGAGGAAAAAACAAGAAAAAATGAAATAATTTGCTGCTTAAATAGGACGGGTAGGGTTAGGGACAAGTGAGAGAAAAGGAAAAAGACCGGTTATTTGGAACAAACACACGAAATGGCATTACGTTTACTTCTAAAATGAGAGAAAACCGGTGCGAATTTCAAAAAGACAAAATAAGTGCAGTGGAAATCTGTGGATAAAAGTAGAAATAATGAGGGAATAGAGCAAGGAAAAAGTCTGCTGTTAGCAATTCAGAAGCAGTAAAACAAGAAATTAAATGAATGATTGAAAACAAGAAAGGATATATGTGAAAAATAAAATACGAATAAAAAAATAAAACACATAAAATGCGTTTTATTTTTTCTTTTTATTTCGATGTTTTTTCTTTTTGTTTATTTCTCCATTTTTTATAATTTCATAAAATGCAATAATAGACATTTGCAAATAAGGAAATATCCAAATGAATCCGATTAGTAAAGTAAATATTCCAACAATAAACCATCCAATAAAACTAAATAATAATTTTAGATATTGAATACGGTGTCCCTTCATCATTTCTTTGCTTTTTATTACACAATCTTTTTCAGATAATTCGGGATGTTCAATCGCAATCAAATTACTAAAAACATAATAAAGTGATTTTACGAAAAAAACAACATAAGATACAACAGCTAAAATAATCGAAATAATAAAAACTGCAATTAAAAATGGGGAGCTACCTAAATCCTGTGAAGCATAAATGAGAGAACCTGTAACAGAACTTGCAATTAGTACAGTAGAAATGATAACACCAAGGAATGGTAGGATTAGTCTTAATGCTGTATAGAAAAACAAGAGAAAGGCGCGCTTTATATTTTTTAGAGCAATGATTGCAAAATCAAAAAAACGTACGTCTTGCCCTCGTGAATAGTGCCAAAAAACAGAAAAAAGCCCATAAGAAAAAAAGATATTACATCCGTTTTGGAGGATAATACATAGAATATATGGGACTTTTAACAACCTAGGAACATAAGAAACAAGTAGTAGGAAAACCAAATAAAGTAAAGATGTAAATGCAAAGGTTTTCCAACCACCTGTTAAAAATTCTTTTGCCCTTGTTCGTACTTGATAAGATTTCATAAAAACCTCGAACCTTAACTATATTTTCTTTGAATTTCTTGAATTTTATCGTATTTCGTTTCCAAAATCTCTAAAAAGGCTTTTGCAATTTGTGGATCGAATTGTGTACCAGAGCAACGAGTAATTTCAGCTTTTACCACATCAATCGGTAGCGCATCACGATAAGTTCTTCGAGAAGACATGGCATCAAAAGTATCTGCAACAGCGGCAATTCTGGCTAAAAATGGAATATTTTCTCCAGCTAATCTACTTGGATATCCAGTACCATCATATTTCTCGTGATGGTGTTTTACAATCGGGATAATCTCACGGAAAATCTCCGCATTGCAAAGAATATGTGCACCAATGGATGGATGGTTTTTAATTTGCGAATATTCACTATCGTCTAGTCTAGACTCTTTTCGCAAAATACTATCTGGAATACCAATTTTACCAATATCATGGAATAATCCGCCAACTTTTAATGTTTTAATATCTTCTGCAGATAATCCTAAGTGTTTCCCAATTAAAATGGAATATTCCGAAACACGATCAGAATGTCCTCGTGTATAGGCATCTTTTGCTTCAACGGCAAACCTTAAAGTTTGGATACTTTCCATATAGGCTTGCTCTAGTTTCTCATACATACCAGTTAATTCTTTGTTAATTTTCTTAATCTCATTCATTTGAGAAATGGATTTTATGCCAGACTCAATGAGCAAAAGCAACTGGTCAAACTTATCACTCTTTTCACAATATCCTTGAATATCTAAACGACGGATGGTGTCAAGAGGAGGAGCAAGGTCCTTGTGTCCGGTTAATAATAAAATATATAAATCTTTATTAAATTTACGAATTTCTTCAACAACCTTATCGCCATGAATCGGACTCATAATAAAGTCTAATACCATAAGGTCAAAGTGTTCATTTCTAACTCTTTCAATAGCCTCCACTGGATCCGTTATACCAATAAATTCATAACCAGATCGTTTTAGAAGGATGGATAAAGAGTCAACAATACCTTCTTCATCATCAACTGCTAAGATACGATAGCCAGTAGAAGGTGTTTCCTGAATACTTTTTCTCACGAATTATCACCCCGCTTATAACTTGTACCCATTATATTGATAAATTGTGGAAAAAGCAATCAAAAACACAAAAATTATAGGAAATCTTTTCAAAAAATCAAAAACGGAAGATATTTTTGACGAATATCCTCCGTTTTTCTCTATTCGATTGGCAAGTAAATATGAAAAGTAGAGCCAACTCCTTCTTCTGTGTCAACGGTAATATTTCCGTTAAAATGGGCACGAATATTGGAATAAGACATAAATAATCCTAGTCCAGTTCCGTTTTTTCCTTTGGTTGTTATCATTTCTTTGAATAACTTATCTGCTACTTCTTTTGGAAGTCCACCAGCATAATCTTTGATTGAAAGAATAACATGGGAATTATCCTTTGAAATGGTAAATTCAATATTCTCGTCTGTTTTTCCGTTATAGGCTTGAATACTATTGGAGATCATATTGTTAATAACTTGTACTAAACTATTAACATTTCCTTTTAGTTGTGTATCTTTATCAATTTCAATGGTTGTTTTCAGATTAACAAGAGCATTTTTCAATTCATGACGCATTAAAATCGAAACACGTTTTACCAATTCATCTACAGTGAAATGGTAAGAATCTTGTTCTGACATAACAACAGCTTGCCCTTTAACAGCAGTAATAACATCTGACATATATTCGGTGTATTCTTTAATCTTTCCAATCCAAGTATACATATCTTTGGCAATATCGTGGTGGTCTTGATTGGTTACTTCTGGATCTCCGATGGAAATATCATATTCCTTTACTAAATCGGTAAGACCTTCTGCTGCTCCAGAAATGGACATAATTGGTGTTTTTAAGTTGTGTGCGATACCACCAATCATTTGTCCTAAAGAAGCAAGACGTTCTCGTTCAGTTAATAGATTTTGATTTTCTTTAATGGTATTCATATCCTCAATATGCTGTGTAATATCTTTGAAAAGAATGAGGGTTCCTAAAAAATTTCCTTGGTTTGTAATACTATTGACTTCAACATGGAAATATTTATTCAAACGCTCAAAAGCCTTTTCAAACGTAAACGTTTTAGAAGATTTTCTAGACTTTTGTAAAGTCAATACCAATTCATCTAAAGTCGATTGACTAAGTTGTACTAATTTAATAAAATCTCGATTTCTAGTTGTTGTTGCATTTAGACCAAATGTTTTCAAAAAAGTTTCATTGAAATCCAAAACCGTATTGTTTTCATCTAAGACAACATAACTATCGGACATACGGTCTACAATTCTTTGCAAAGCGATTGGAGTTGAACTCAAAAACTTGAATTTGAAAATAGCAAGTGCAAAGAAAAACATAGTAAATGTAAAGCAAATTGGTGTGATGTATATGGTCATTGGAATAATATTAAATGTTCCTAAAATATTAACGACAATTGGAATCAAAGCACCTAAAAGGATTAAGATAGATTGCCTTGAAAAGAACCCGGCGTTTTTAATCGAGTATCTCAAAAAAATACTAAGGGCTAAATCAAATAGTCCATATGTATAAATGAAATGAACAATGGTATATGGTCCAGTTACGGTTTCTTCTAAATTTGTAGAATAAATTTCATAAAATAAATGATGGACATTATTTGTCCACAAGACACATAGAGAAATGACTGGAACAATAAACAAAAGCAAATGAGCATCTTTAAATTTAATTTTGGTGTTGGCAAATACTAAACTTGTAAAAAATAACGAAACCGGTAAAAAGCAAGTGCCAACATAAGTAAAGTACTCGAAAACAATGGGTGAAATATGTAATTTTTCTGTTAATAATACTTGAAAAATTAAAGGGATAATCCAAATAAGAATTAAGATAATATTCCAAGTAAAAGTACGTGTTAATTGGCTTTTTGTTGTATTTCGCTTCATAAATAAAAATAAGACAAAAGTAATAATAGCAGCCATAATTAACATGATTAAATTCACAATTCCACTCATCATTTTCTCATCCTTTGTTTATAAATTTTTTAATAAATTTTCAATGTATTCCTTGGTAATAGTAGGCCAGGTAAAATTACTTTGTTTTAAGAAATTTTGTGAAAATTTACTTTGAATATTGATTTGGGTATCATAAACTAATTTACGCTCACTGTCTAAATCATTCAGTATATTAGAAATGATATACCTTTTTTCATCGTTTTTCAACAAGTTGTCAATAATATTTTTGAATTCTTTCTCTTGGACAACCGCCAAGGCATATTGAGGCGGTAATAATTGGACAAAGTCTTTTAAGTAAACATGATTTGGGTTATAGATATGGAGTACAGAAACATTGGTATCTGCGTGTTCAATCGCTTTGATAACAGCTTCTGCCACACAATCCACAGGACTAAACTCCATATATTTATCCATGACATAATCTGGAAGTGCAGCAATTTCCATAAATGCTTTTATTTTATTGGCAAAAGCATTTTCACTCGCATTTTGCTGGAACTTTCCGTCTGAAAAACGATTGGTAATATTTCCAATTCTTAAAATAAGTGCATCAAGTTTTTTCTGATAAACTTCTGTCAAAATTATTTTTTCTGCCTCAAATTTACTTCGTACATAAACATTTTCTAAAGATTGACCGATGTATAAATTAGACTCGTTAAAAGTAACATTTGTATCATATTTTTGTTGGTTCATGGCAAAATCAAACATCGTATTACCCGAAACACTTAAGGTAGAAATTTGCACTAATTTTTTATGGTATTTTTTGCAGAAATCCACTAACTTCTTAACAGCAATTACATTGATTTTTTCAAAATCTTTGTAATTTCCATAATGCTTTACAATCGCAGCACAGTTAATCACACAAGAGATTTGCTCATTTAATGTACTCAATTTTTCGCTGGTAAGTCCCAAATTATTTTTGCTTAAATCGGAGTTAATTGCAATAATACGTTTTTGAACAAAAGCATCATATTTTTCGCCAAAGTAGTAATGCAATTTTCGCAAAATCTTGTCTACTAAAGAAGTGCTTGGGTCTTTTCGGATTAAGCAATAAATTTTAACATCCGTATTTTCCAGTAAATAAGCAAGAAGATGAATTCCCAAAAATCCAGTTACACCAGTTAGCAAAACATTGCCAATCGGTTGAACCGAAAGATTGGTTAAATTGCGATGAATATTTTCTTGCAACAAATGGTCAATATTAGAATAGTCATATAAATCGAATAAATTTGGCAAGTCATCGGTAATATTAAGTGTTTTATCAATCATAGCAGCTAAACTATGAATGGTATTATACTTAAAGATTTCAGCGTATGAAATATTGATGTTTTGTCGCAATAATTCCATTTGCATTTTAATCGCAAGTAGAGAGTCGCCACCAATATCAAAGAAATTATCCGAGGTGCTAATCGGAGAAATGCAAAGTAGGCTTTCCCAGATTTGAAGAAGCATATATTCTGTATTGGTTTTTGGTGCTTTATAATATTTCTTTTCATTTGCAAAAGTAGGTTCTGGTAATGCTTTTTTATCTACCTTTCCATTTGGTGTATATTTGAAATCTGCTAATTGTGCGATATAAGTTGGCACCATATAATTTGGTAAAAACATAGCAATATATTGTTTTAATTCTGAAATCGAAACTCTACTCTTAGCGATAAAGTAAGCACACAAAATCTGGCGATTTAACGAACCGGTACTGGTAGTAACAACGACTTTTTCAATTCCTTTGAAACTCAAAATAATTTTTTCAATTTCATCTAACTCAATTCGTAAACCTCTAATTTTGATCTGATGGTCAATTCTTCCTAAACAAACAATTTCTCCATTTTCTTGGTAATATCCTAAATCTCCTGTTCGATACAAAGTAGAAGATGGAAGAAATGGATTTGGAATAAAAGATTTTTGGGTTAAATCATCTTTTCCAATATAACCATAACCGACACCATTTCCACTAATACAAATTTCACCAGGAACACCAACTGGACAGGCTTGATGGTCTGGATTTAAGATATAAATTTGTGTATTGGCAAGTGGTTTTCCGATTGTCATAAAATCTTTATTGGTAACATCAGTAAGAGTCGAAAACACAGTTGTTTCACTTGGACCATATCCGTTATAAATGGTACAATCAGTAGCAGCCTTTAAGGATTTTGCTAATGAAATTGGTAATTGTTCGCCTGCAAGTGTAATAAATTTCAAATTATGAAAATGTGGCATATCTTGCAAATTACTGCAAAAAATTTGCATACGAGAAGGTGTTGTTTGGATAATTTCAATTTTTTCTTTTTCAATTAGCTGATCTAAAAGAGCAGGAACATCTTTTTCTCGTTCATTGGCAATGACTAATTTTAATCCTCGTTGCAAAGAAATGAGAGTTTCAAAAATGAAAATATCAAAACTAACCGTTGTAATTGAAACAACAGAACGATAACTGTTATTCTTCAAATACTCTACATAATTATTGCAGTGGTAAACCAAATTAAGCAAAGATAAATGTTTTAATTTAACACCTTTCGGATTTCCAGTAGAACCAGAAGTATAAATAATATAGGATAAATCTTCTGGTAAAATGGAAAGTTTCAAATTTTGTTTCCCATAGGTATCATAGATTTTACTAGTCTTTAAGGAAACATCAATGGTATCAATATTTTTCAAAAATAAAGAATTATCTTTTGTTAAAAGTATTTTCAAATTACTATCTTTTACAATATAAGTAATTCGATTTTTAGGATAAGTCGGGTCGATTGGTAAATAAGCAGCACCAGATTTTAGAATTGCAAAAATACTAATCATCATTTCCAAAGAACGAGGAAGCATAATGCCAACAATGGAATTACGGGAAATTCCTTGTTCTACTAAGAACCTTGCTAAAGCATTTGCCTTTTCATTAAACTCACGATAAGTTAGTTTCTGATTTTCAAAAACAAGTGCAATTCGGTCTGGTGTTTTTTCAACTTGTTCTTCTAATAAATCGACAATGCTTTTCTTTTCTGGAAGTGCTAAATCAGTAGCATTAAAATTTTGCAATATCTGAATTCTTTCTTCTGGCGAAAGAAGGTCAATATCTGCTATTTTAATCGCGGTATTTTCCAAAATTGTTGTTAAAACATTGATATAATGGTTGGCAAACTTTTGGATAAAATCTTCACTAAATAATTTAGTGCCATATTCAAAACGTAGTGAAAACTGCTTTTCCGTAGGAATAATTTCTAAACTTAAATCAAATTTTGAAACATTTCCATTTGGAATAAAGTATTCTGCTTGTGTGTCGTCAAAATGAATAGTTGGATAACCATTATTCTGGTAAATAAACATCACATCAAATAAAGGATTTCGACTCGGATCTCTTTTGACATTTAACGCTTTCACCAATTCATCAAAAGGATAGGCTTGGTTAGCAAAAGCAGATAAGCAGTAATCTTTTATCTGTTTTGTGAAATCTGCAAAACAAATGGAATGGTCTACTTTATTTCGTAAAGCAAGGGTATTAACAAACATCCCAATCATTTGCGAAAGTTCTGGTAATTCACGGTTCGCCACTGGAGTACCAATAACAATATCGTCTTGCGAAGTATATTTTGAAAGCAAAATATAAAAGGCAGAAAGCATGAACATATATGGTGTAATTCCTAATTGCTTTGCAACGATATTGATTTTTTCAAACATTTCAGAAGATAGGTTGGTGTAATAATTTGCTCCTTCAAAACTTTGCAAAGAAGGTCTTGGGAAAGTGGTTGGCATATTTAATAAAGGAATTTCACTTTCAAATTGGCTTACCCAAAAATCTTTTGCTTGTTGGTATTCTTCTGTTTTTAACTGTTCTCTTTCCCACAAAGAAAAATCTTTGTAACCAATTTGCTTTTCTGGTAATATTTTTCCATTATATAAATCGCAAAGTTCTTGTAGTAAAATGCTTAAAGAAGTACCATCACTGATAATATGGTGCATATCTAATAAAAGTAGCATTTTGTTCTCTGGTAAGGCTACTACTTTTGCACGAAGCAAAGGTGCACTCGATAAATCAAATGGCTTCACAAAATTGGTATAAATCGTATGAAAGTCATCGGTTACGATTTGTTTTTCATAAGACAAGGTAAAATCTACGTGGTCTTCGACTACTTGAACAATATTTTCCGCCATCATACAAAAACGAGTACGTAAAACTTCGTGACGAGTAATTAAAGTTTGAAAACATTTTTGTAACAAAGGAATATCCAGCACTTTGTCAACAATAATGCCACCTGCTGTATTATATAAGATTGAATTTTGCTCCATACTAGAAGCATAGTAAATTCTTCTTTGTGCATTTGAAGTTGGATAATATTCTCGCTTAGAAGCAGGTTTGATAGCCGATGTTATGGTTTCTTTGGATAAGGTTGCGATATAATCCGATAAATCTTGGAGTACAGGATAATGAAAAACATCATTTACGGTAATTTGAAGTCCTAAATCCTGTGACAAGAAAAGTGTAAATGAGATAGCAGATAAGGAGTCGCCACCTAATTCAAAGAATGAGTCTGCCAAACTAATATTGGTAATTTGTAATACTTTTTCTAATGTATGGATTAGTAAAGTGTCGAGTTCGTTTCGAGCGGGTACAATTTCTTTACGAAGGTTTGTTTCATCTGGTAAAGGAAATGCTTTTACATCTGTTTTTCCATTGATATTCAGTGGAAAAGCAGGTAGTTGCATGATAAAAGCAGGTATCATATAACTTGGCAAAGACTTTGCCAAAGTGGCTTTTAAGTCTTTGATTGAAATTTCTCGGTCAGATACAAGATAAGAACAAATGACCTTTGATTGATGAATATTTCTTACAACTGTCAAAGATTGTTTAATACTGGTATCTAATAAAATTTTTCGGTCAATTTCAGAAAGTTCAATGCGGAAGCCACGAACTTTTACTTGATTATCGATTCTTCCTAAAAATTCTAAATTTCCATCTGGCAACCACTTTACCAAATCGCCTGTTTTGTAAAGCATTCCTTCGCCAAAAGGATTGGCAATAAATTGCTGCTGTGTTAAATCAGGGCGATGGAAGTATCCTTTGGCAAGTCCGTCGCCACCCACCCATAGTTCGCCAGGAACGCCAACAGGGCATAGGTGATTTTGTTGTACAACATAAACAGTAGAATTGGTAATTGGCTTTCCAATCGGAATGATTTTTTCATCTCCATGGATTGGATAGCAAGTAGAATAAGAGCCGTTTTCCGTAGGCCCGTAGCAGTTAATGATTTTTAGTTTCGGATTACAAGCCAGAATTTTTTGCATACTCTCTTTGGAAATAACATCTCCACCAGTTAATAAATAGTTGAGATGTTGAAACATAGATGGGTGTTGCAATCCAAATTGATTGAATAATCCTGTTGTTAAAAACAAAATAGTAACCTTTTGTTTCTCTAAGAAATCAGCAAAAGAGAAAGTATCCAAAAGAAATTCTTTCTTCAAAATATGTAATGAAAAGCCGTGCAATAAACAGCCAAATATCTCAAAAATGCAGGCATCAAATACAATGGTACCGGTTTGTACCATTACTTCTTTTTCAGCAAATGTAATGAAATTTGGAAAAGCTGCCAAACGAATAATATTTTTATGCTTTACCATAACGCCTTTTGGATTTCCAGTAGAACCAGAAGTGTACATCACATACATAAGGTTTTCTGGCGTAAGTGCTAAGTGCAAATTATTTTTCTCTTGCGTCGTATAAAAATCTTCGGCTAAATCTACCAACAGAAGCGGAAGTGAAAGGTCTGGTGCTAAATCCTTGGAAGATAAAATCAATTTTGGCGTAGAGTTCTGTAGGATATAATCAAGGCGGTCTTTTGGATAGTCAGTATCAAGTGGCAAAAAAGCAGCACCTGCTTTTAGAATAGCAAACATGGATACTACTACTTCAAGAGATTTATGTAAGTAAATGGCGACAATATCTCCTACTTGAACATTTTTCTGCAATAAAACTTTTGCCAAAGCATTTGCTTTTTTATTTAATTCTCGGTAAGTTAGTTTTTGATCTTCAAAAACAACTGCAATTTCATTTGGCGTTTTTTCTACTTGCTTTTCAAATAAATCTACAATGGTTTGGTTACGTGGATAGTCTACGAAAGTATCATTAAAATCCGCTAAAATTTGTGTTTTTTCCTCTGGTGTAACAATTTCAAGTTCTTGTAGCAAAACTGCCTCATCGGAGATAACTTGCTTCATAATGGTTACAATTCGGTGATGGATAGAAGCAACCTCATCCGCAGAAAATGCACTTGTTTTGTAATCATAAGCAACCGTCATATTCGAGGCTTCGTTCAAATCAAACATATGAATTTGTAATTCATCCGAAGCATTACCATTAAAAATCCAATCCGTTGAATAATGGATATGGTTACTTTCTTCCGTTGTTTTGGTAATTTGGTAAGAAAGAACCACGTTATATAAATTCGGAATGGAAGCATCTCTTTTTCGGATATCCTCCAAAACGGTTTGGTAAGAATAACGTTGATGTCTAAAAATGGACATGGTATCAACACTAATGTGTTTTGCAAAATCCACAAAAGAAACTTGCTCATTTACTGCTACGCGTAAAGGCGCAACGTTAATAAACATACCCATTGTATGTTTTTGGTCAAAATTGGTACGATTTAAGATTGGCGTACCAATCACAAAATCAGATAAATTGCTAACGCGCGAAACATAAAACGAATACACGGCAATAAAAAAGTTATAAACCGAAATCTTATGCGAGTCGCAAAAAGCACGAACCTCTGCTAAATCCTCGGCAGAGAAAGAAAACTTTGCACGAGCTCCTGCACAAGTAATCTCTTTTTCCTTTGCTTGACGCACACTAAGAGAAGCAATCTCTGGAATGGTTTGAAATTGCGTATCCCAATATAATTTATCCTTTTGGTATTTATCACTTTGTAAATAGGTTTCCTCCGCTTGGATATAATCCAAGTAAGAAGGATAATTTTTTTCGATATAAGTTCCAGAAAGCAATTCGGAATAAATGGTGGTTACTTCTTTAGCAATTAACCCCAAAGACCAAGAGTCCCCGAATGAAATGGTGGACATTTACAATAAAACCACCAGAGCCATCTGGAAGTCTAAAAAACAAGAATTGAAACAAATACTGACTTGTCTGAATAAAAGGAGTATTTGCCATTTCCAGTGCTTTCTTTTCTAAATCCTCTTTAGACGCAAGGTCTACTAGAGCAATGGGAAAAGGCTCGAAACTGCGAACAAATTGTGAAACAGAATTGCCATCTTCCGCTAGCCTGAAACGCATTGCATCATTACTTTTTACCATTTCATAAATTGCCCTTTGCAAAACATCAAAATCCACAACATCTGTGATAAAGGTATAACCACAAATGGTATTGATAGCCGTATTTGCAAAGTATTGCTCCGTTGCATAAATCGATTTTTGTGGAGCAGTCAAAGGGTAAAAATTTTCTTTCATAGGATCCTCCTAATTCAACATCCGTAATTGGACAAAAGTCCTAATAATACACACTAATTATAACTGAAAACCGCAGAAATAAAACGATTTTCGCCAAATGTTACCAAAAAGAAATGTGTTTGTAATGAGAATGTAACAAAAGATGCGAATTTCAAAAAAAGGTTGCGCAAAAAGTACTTTTTCGATAGAATAAAAACAGAAAAAATAAAACAGGAAGGTGAAAAAATGAAAGATAAAAGAGCCTCTTATGAAGCAGAACCAATTCGAGATTTTCGAGAACTCATTGCTAGAACTGAAAAAGTAGACCCAAGCCACATTGCCTACAAATACAAAATCAAATACGACAAAGAAAACATAGAATATGTGTGCAAAACCTACTCCACTTTCAAAAAAGATATTGAAGCACTTAGCACCAGTCTTCTTGACTTAGGCTTGCAAGGTAAAAAAATTGCCTTGATTAGTAGTAATCGATATGAATGGTGTACGACTTATCTTGCTGTTACAACCGGTGATATGATCATTGTTCCATTAGATAAAGCCTTGCCAGAAAATGAATTGCAATCCTTACTTCAAAGAAGCGGAGCAGAAGCGGTAGTATGTGAAGCAAAATATATTTCAGCTATCAAAAATACAAAAGATAGCCAATTAAAACATATTATCGTCATGGACGAAACCACAGAAGCAGACTGTATTTCCTATGAAGAACTACGATTAAGAGGAAGAAAGATGCGTAAAGACGGAAACCGAGCATATGAAGCAATAACCATCGACCCAGAAAAAATATCCATCATTCTCTTTACTTCAGGAACCACAAGCACACCAAAAGGGGTTATGCTATCCCAAAGAAATATTTGCTCCAATGTACAGGCAATCGGTATGTATTCTCGTATGTTACCAACCGATACTCTACTTTCCATCTTGCCAATTCATCATACCTTAGAATGTACCATAACCTTCTTAGTGGGAACCTACTTCCGCTCCACGATTGCCTTTTGTGAAGGTCTAAAAAGTATTCCCAAAAATATGCAAGAATTCCAAGTAAGTGCATTTATTGGCGTGCCACTCATCTTAGAAAGTATGCACAAAAAAATCTGGAAAGGGATTGAAGAACAAGGCAAAACCAAGTTAATCAAATTCATGATTGGATTAACTAAAATATTAGCCAAACTCGGAATTGATATCCGAAGAAAAGTATTCAAACCAATTCTAGACCAATTAGGCGGGTATTTGCGAATTGTCTTTGTCGGAGCGGCACCACTCGATAAAAAGATTATCCAAGGCTTTAACGATTTCGGAATTGAATTAGTACAAGGCTATGGACTAACCGAAACCTCGCCTGTTGTTTCTTGCGAAAGCGATACTAAGAAAAAGCCAGGTTCGATTGGATTTCCGCTATCCAATTTGGAATTAAAGATTGTAGACCCAGACAGTGATGGTATAGGAGAAATTACAGTCAAGGGACCAAGTGTTATGCTCGGCTATTATGAAAACGAAGAAGCCACGAAAAAAACAATGCACGATGGTTGGTTCTCAACTGGAGATTTTGGTTACTTAGATAAAAAGGGATATCTATACATCTCCGGCAGAAAAAGCGATATTATTGTTTTGAAAAACGGAAAAAACATTTACCCACAAGAACTAGAATTTTTAATCAATAAACTGGACATGGTAGAAGAAAGTATGGTATTTGCACGAAACCGAAACTCGATGGATACCAGTTTATGTGCAAAAGTTGTATGCAGTGAAAATGCACTCGAAGGAAAAACGCAAGAAGAGAAAAAAGAAATTGTATGGAAAGAAGTGCAAAAAATCAATGAAACGCTACCAGCCGTAAAGCATATTAAAGAAGTCATTATTTCAGAAGAACCACTTGCTAAAACCACGACACAAAAAGTAAAAAGATATGTAGAAATCCAAAAAACAAAATAAAGAAAGGAAAGTATATAAGCCAAAACTTATATACTTTTTTGTTTAGAACCAAAAAAAGATGGAAAGAATACGATTAAAGGAGAAAATATGGAATATTATCATATCTCGAAAAAGCAAGCCATCTTAAAAATCATAATCGCAATCTGTATTTTAGGTGTAGGATTTGGAACTTTTGTGGTTAGTTATTTAGCCTTTGACGAAATCGAAAAAGAAGAAATGAGTGTGGTTCAAGGAATACGAACCAGTGCAACGATACAGCAAGCAGATCGAAAAGAAGAAACCACTATCCAAGAAAAAATTGAACAAATTAACCATGCTGTTGTTGGAATCTCAAAATTGAGAAATACGGAGAGCACCATTTTTCGTACAGAAAGCACAAGTGAATTAGGGCTAGGAAGCGGAATTTTAGTATCCGAAAAAGGATATATTCTAACCAATGCCCATGTAGCAGGAGAAAAATATAGTAATTGCTATGTAACATTGGATTTAGGAAATCAATATAAAGCAGATGTCATTTGGTCGGACAACAACCTCGATTTAGCCATCTTGAAAATTAGTGGAGGACTATTTCCTTATGCACAAATTGGAAATTCGGAAGAAATAAAAATCGCAAGCGAAGTATATGCGATTGGAAACCCGATTGGCTACGAATTTCAAAAAACGGTTACCAAAGGAATTGTAAGTGCGAAAGACCGAACCATTAAATTCACTGAAAATAACCAAGAAATCTATATGAGCAATTTAATTCAAACGGATGCGACCATCAATCCAGGCAATAGCGGAGGACCGCTTATCAATGCAAATGGAGAAGTGGTTGGAATTAACACGATAAAAATAACGTCAGCAGAAGGAATTGGCTTTGCTGTGCCAATCAACTTGGTAAAGCCAATTTTAGCAAAATTAGAGCAAACCAATCAATTTGAAGAAGCAAGCCTTGGCATTTTTGCCTTTGATAAAAATGTGCTTCCCTATTTAGAGGAAGAACTAAACTGGCAAGCCGGAATTTATGTAGAAAATGTTATAGCAGGCTCAGCAGCAGAAAAAGCAGGAATTTTCAAAAAAGATGTCATTACTCACATTGACGGAAAAGAAATGCAAAAAATGTGCCACTTACGTGAATATATCTACACAAAAAATCCGGGAGATACCATAACCATAAAACTATTACGAAGAAATACAGAAAAAGAAATATCCGTAACACTCGAAAAAAAACAATAGAAAAAGCCTAGTACAAGCGTGTACTGGGCTTTTGGTAATTTTATTCTAAAGATTTGCAAGTGCTAAGATAAGTATAAGGCTAAGATAAATAAATACGAAAACAGATAACCCTACAATCCCGGTAATCATACCTGCTTTTCCTAACTTACTACCTACTTTGTGAATGGATTTCACACCAAAAACGATTGCTAAAATACCAGTCGGCAAAGTAAGATACCAAAATAAAGCGGTTAAAATTGAGATAATACCAAGAACAAGAGAAGCAATCCCCATCGCAGATTGATTTGCATTATTTTTCTCCATTGTAAATTCCTCCTTTTAAGAATGGTTGGAACGAGCCGAAAATACAAGCTCATTCTTTAATGTAAGAGAATCTAAATCATTTACCTTAATACCATTTTCCGAAACTGTAAACAAATCTTGGCCGATATATAATCCACGTAATAATTTTGAATTGTTACGCCAGTAATTTCTGGTAGTGGTTTTTTCATGTGTAATAACACCTTTTAAGGTAAAGCCTTCTTGCAGATTGATACGGTAAACAGCATAACC
Organism: uncultured Clostridium sp.; assembly: GCA_947648765.1. Lineage (GTDB taxonomy): Bacteria > Bacillota > Clostridia > TANB77 > CAG-508 > CALYAK01. The sequence goes on along the minus strand of CANSOY010000005.1, from coordinate 34,744 downwards.
CTCTGAAATGTAAGGTTTTGCATAGTTGGTGTAAGACTGAACAACAGAAGCGTAACTGGTAGCTGATGAAGAAATACCAAAATCCTCTGCAAAATTGTTAATTGGAATTGCAATCAATTCTTTTTCTTTTGAGAACAGTAAAGCCTTTGGATTGGTTAAAATAGCAGAAGTTGTGCGACGGTCGCCAATGATGGTACTCGAAACTTGAACTGGGTTTGCTACATCGGAAACATCAAACAAAGCCATTTTCATACCAACAATCGTAGAGGTTGTACGAAGCACTTTTCCACTGGTATCACGCACTACATTTTCCTGTGTTTCCATTCCAATTCCAATGATATGGTTCTCGTCATAAGGATGAAGATAAGTACTATATCCAGGAATTTTTAATTCGCCAAGAGCACGAGGATGAGTAGGGTCAGATAAATCTACAACATACAATGGGTCCACCGTTTGGTAAGTAACAAGATATGCTTTATCTCCCATAAAACGAGAAGAATACATGGTTTCGCCTTTGGCTAAATCAAGCGTTTTGCCAATTTCCTTCAAGTTTTCGTCCAAGATAACAATACGAGAACCTTGGAAATCATATAAAGCCAATCTTAATTGACCATTATGCTCGTCAAAAGAATATTGATTGATGGTCTTTCCTTCCACTTTTCCCTGTGTGGCAAAGGAAATGGAGCCATCTTCTAAAATCTTAAACTTCGATACTTTTGTGATGGAACGACTGGTATATAAATCATCGGAGTTATACACAAAAGGACCGATTGCTCCTTTCAACCCAAAAAGAGAAGAAATTGGTGGAGCATAATTTCCATACTCATAATCTTGGTCAAACAAATAAATATTGTGTTCAGACACATACGAATTAGAAATGTCTAAGAAATACGAATTTAGATGGATATTCTCTGTTGGCTTGGTTAAATCCACCATGGATATAAGGGTTTGCTTACGAGAAGGAACGTCCGTAAAGTACTGCATATGATTTAATGGGATTTCTCGAGAAGCAAAATCTTCTGTGTAATGAATCAATATTTTTCCATCCTCTTTGTGAAGATAGCCAGATGAGATTACATAGAGTTTGTTATTCATATAGCGTGAAGTATAGTATGGGGCATATAACGTAAAACTTTTCACAAGACTAGGTTTTTCTTTGTTATGAATATCATAGATACGAACCGAAGTAGCAGTTTGGCTACGAGCGGAAGTATCCGAAGAAATAACCACCAAATGATTTCCGGCTAAAATTAAATCCTCTGGTGCTACTGTGCTATTCGATGAAATGCGAGAAACCACTTGTAAATTCTCTGGATTGCGCACATCCGTAATCATAACGTCTGTACCAGAGAGCGAGTAAATATAATCGCCATCAGTTTTGGTAATATCTGCTTCATCCACATTTTCTACTTGGATATTGGTTTTCGAAAAGTCTTTTGAAGTAGAACTTTCTACACCAGAAATCGAACTTGGACCAATGGTGCTAGAAGTCGCATCATTGACAGCCATGTCAATCGAAGAACCCGCAAGAGGACTTGGAATTTGTGCTAAAAAGGAAAAAGGCATACCAAAAACATAAGTCCAAAACTCTTTGGTTGCAGTTTGTTTCCCCTCATAAATTTTTTCCAATTCTTTTTGCGAACGAATTGTTTTTAATTCGCTTTTTGGCTCACGAAAGACGAAAAAGACGCCCAAAGCCACAAGGAGAATAGCCAAGATAAGAAGCGGAATTACAAGAAAACGAATTTTTTTCTTTTTCAATCAAACAACCTCCTTTATTTTTTTCTTAATCCTATCATAAGACAGCGAAAAACACAACAAAAGATACAAAAACGAAACAATCCATAAACAACTCCGAAACAACTCCGTGCTAAGGTAAAAACAATACAAAAGTGGTAGGAGGAAAAAGTATGGAATTTATAGCAAATCCGGGAAAGAAGATAGAAATTCAAGCAAATGGTAAAACCTATCTAAGGCATGCTATTCAAACGAGATTTATTACCCAAAACGACAACTATATCGATGTGGTAGCAGAATATGCAGGAGCCCTTTATGAAGAGGGAGATATTTTATCCATTAGCGAGAAAATTATTAGCATTTGTCAAAATCGTATTGTCAAACGAGAAGAATTGAAGGTTGGATTTTGGGCAAAGTTTTTATCCAAATTTGCAAGCCATCCAAGCACTGGAATTGGAGTGGGCGAAAGTATTAAAATGCAATATGCTATTAACAAAGTAGGACTTTTGAAAGTGCTATGGGCAAGTATTGCCAGTGGTATTACCAAATTATTCGGAAAAAAAGGCGTATTCTATGAAATCGTAGGACAAGAAGTGAGCGGACTAGATGGCTTTTATGGACATGTTTGGAAAGAATATGAAGACATTGGAATAGAATTACCAGAAAATCCAGACGGAGTATGCAATGAAATTGAACAAAAATTAGGAATTTCTTGTATGATTGTAGACTCGAATGATTTAGGACAAGAAATTTTAGGAAAATCCGATGGAATTTTTTTAACCAAAGAAGAACTAAAAGGACTTATCAAAGATAACCCAGCAGGGCAAGGACAAGAAAGAACCCCTATGATTCTAATTCGAGAAAAAAATCATTCTAACAAGAATGATTTTCTGCAGAAAGGTTTTTAGTTATGGTCAAGGCGACGGGAATCGAACCCACGACCTTATGGTCCCGAACCATACGCGCTACCAACTGCGCTACGCCTTGCTATACCAATGAAGATTGTATGATAAATCCGTTCAAAAGTCAATGTGAAAATATCGAAAATACAAGAGAAACTATGAAAAATCCTTTTTCTGTGATATAATAGCAAACGTTACACAAGTAAAATAACGGAAGAATTTTCCGGAAAGAAAGGAGCCTAGAGTTTATCCCAGCATTCCAAAAAATCGAAAAAAATAGGAGAAAAAGAAATGGAAAGACATCGGAAACAAAACAACACAGCCATTTGGGTTTGGCTTGCCATAGCCCTTTTGGTAGCAGGCGCATCCATTAGCAAAACCTCCCAAAAAAGTAGAGCAACCGTGCAAGACGAACATATTACTCGGTCCTGTGAGCAACTTTTGAAGTTTCTGGACCAAGACCCCGCAGACATTACGGCACAGCCCTATACAGAGCATATCCCGAAGCAAATTCAGCAAGACATCGATGCAATGCTCAATTCAGAAGAAGACTTAGACATTGTGTATACCGCCCAAGGTAGAGAAGTCATCCGCATTGAAAAAAATGTGGAGGGCTATTCGGAAATCATTGTTACGGTCAAAAAAATGGCACAAGACTACTACGCAGGGTTGGAAGACAGTTTTATAAGCAACCTGTCCTTCTACCGAAATGGCGATAGTATTGTTATCTACGGCTCAGAAGGTATCAACCGTTGCTTAGGGCGAGTTGCTGTTGAGGCGGATACCGGCTTCTATGATGGGCGTAACTTCTTTTGGGGAGAGTACATCGACCTATTCGGAATCGAGTTGGACTATCAAGAAATTCGCCCCTATGGCGGAGATATGACATTTCTTCAGGTAGGCAACCAATTCATGTTCTACCGCAACGGACAACAAGTTGGAGAAGGGGAAAGCCTATCCGAAGGAACGATAGAGGAAGTAAATTTCTACTATATCTTAAATAATTGGAATGACCTGTATTATCTCTACTACTGTCCAAACACAGAAGCACCGTGGATACGTCTGGTTAAGGTAGATAACAATGTCCAGATAGCAGAAGACTGCTTTGTAAGAGGAGAGGAAAACCTTAAGTATCAAATCTACTGGAAAGACGGCAAGCGCTATGCGGGCATATCCAATCCCAAATTGGAAAAGACCTATGGACAGAACTTCGGACGGAGCCGAGATGCAATCAGCCAAGAGGAGTTGGATTTCAACATTGAAGTAGTGGAGCTGTCCAAGGAAAACATCTCGAAAATCGTTATTCAAAAACGAGATGTCAGCACCTATAGTACGGAGCGATACGATTGGTACTTGTGCTACTGCTACGAAGCCAATAGCCAGACCATTTACGAAACACAACGCATTGATGGGTTGGACAGCTACTTGTATGGCAGAATTCCTGGCGGAGTTTTGGAAAAGTACGAGGGAATGGAGATTACCATAGAACAAGTAGAACAGGTAATCGAAGAACTGAAGCAAATTTACTTAAAATATGAGGAGAAATTCTATGAAGAGGAGCCCCCATTGGGGGCTCCTCTGGCATCTATTTTACAGAAATGATAAGAAAATTACTGATAAAATGAATGTCTTTTTACAAATAAGAATACACATAAAAGAATAGAAAAACCACTTTCTCATCACTCTTTAGTTGAAAAACAAAAATAGCAAAGCATTTAATGCCTTGCTATTCAAGCAGTTTATTATAGTTATAAATGGTCGAGGCGACCATTGCTAATTATCTAAAAAGCAGAGTAGATAAGTGTTCGTAAAAAAAAAGGAGAGTTAATCAGTTGTAAACTATTATGCTTTAATTAGATAATGTAATAAAGAACAAATATAGGAAGGCTCTTTGTAGAAAAATTTGACGAAGAAGCCGAAAAATTACCCCCATAATTCATTAAGGTGGGTGATTTTTTATCACTGGAATTGTGTAGCAATTCTAGTGATAGAATAGCGATATCTAAAAAAGGAAAGGAGTTGAAAGAGTAGAAAAATAGGACTATGCGAAAGGGGTGCAGGGGCGTTTTGCCCCGCCACCGCAGAACACTTTTGAAAAAAGTGTTCTAGTGTGTTAGAACACCTTGTCGTAAGTGTTTTTTTAGAAATTTCAAGGGAGGTTTTGTATGAGTTACGCTATCGTAAGAAATGCTAATTATAAATTGAGCAACTTAGCAGGAATATATCGCCACAACGAAAGAAAAAATACAAACTATTCCAACCAAGATATAGATAAAAAGAAATCAAAAGAAAACTACTCTTTGAAAAGAGCGACAACCACCTATGAAAAGTTATTTAAGGATATAAAAGAAAAGTACCATTTGAAAGGACAAATAAAGAAAGTTAGTAATGTCGTATGCGAATATATTATAACGTCAGATAAAGAGTTCTTTGAGCAAATTGGCACAGAAGAAACAAAGAGATTTTTTGAAACAGCCTATTCGTTTGTCTGCAACTATAAAAATTTAGGAGAACAATACATATTATCAGCAAAAGTACATATGGACGAACGCACTCCACATATGCACTTGACTTTTTTACCTGTGGTTCATACGAAAGATAAAAAGGGAAATCCAATAGATAAATTAGCGTGTAGTGAATTTTGGAAAGGAAAAAATAGTTACAGGGATTTACAAGATGCCTTTTATCAATATATGGTAGAACAAGGCTTTGAACTAGAAAGAGGAAAAGAAAATGCAGAACATCTAACAGTAGAAAAATTGAAGAGTGTAACTGGCTATGAACAAATGAAAGAGAAAATCGAAAATACACCAATTAAAGAAAGTCAGTCGAACTCACTAGAAGAAGTTAGAGCAGAAAATCAAAGATTAGTAGAGCACTGCAATCAATTAAGAGAATATTGTATTCGCTCTGCAAACACTTTTGAAAAATGTAATGACTATGAAAGCAAGATAGAAAAAATAGAAAAAGAAAATATGAACCTAAAAAGCAAGATAAAGAAATTGCAAATGTACATTAAAGAATTATATTATACAATGGAGAACACCTTTAATATATCAAAAGAAAAGTTATTGAGATTATTAGAAAAGATACGCTAAGCAAAAAGGTATCTAGCAGATTTTTCACTGCTAGATACCTTTTGTTTAGTAAGGCTAATTCTTGTAAATACGATTTAATGTATTGAGTAATAGAATAGTCAGATGTTTCGGCGTAAGAAAGAACTGGTCAAAATCCATATGAAAAATGTCTTTGAAATTTCTTTTTGCAAGTGATATATTGATAGAATGGACAGCACTGTATATATTGCTTGTTATCTTTTCGATTGTAAGGTTTTCTTGCTTTCCAAGTAAAATGATTAAGTCTTGGTACTTTATATCTAGTATATTAGTAAAAAAGGCTATCTTAACAAGTTCTTTCATATAGCGAGTACCAGAGTTAGCATAATTTAATCCTAGTCGAGAAAGTACATTATCTAAAAACATATCAATCTTCTTTGGTGTAACTTTTTGAAAATCCATATTAAAGTTCCCCCTTTTGAAATATTATGATATTATGTTAATACTTTTTTTGATATTTTTCAAAAAAGAAATGGGTTGCACCAGAGGTAACAAAAAGAGGGTAATTCAATGAAAAATTGCATAAAACGCAACAAACCAATAAAATTTATGCCTAAAAAAGATAAAAAATGTAAAAATCAAGAAAAAGTTGATTTTTAAGCAACAAAAATACCATATTCGTTCAACGAATATGGTATTTTTGAATATTAGATTTGCTGACTTATAAAAAATGTGATTAAGATTATTCCCACTTATATTATAACATTTATTTGTATATTTGTCAAAAGTTAAGAGAGTTCAAGGCTGAACTCTCTCTTGGGAATAATCGGTTGCCTTAGGCGCAACCATCTCCGTCCAAAATTTTTCATAAGTCCGTTATCCTTTCTTTGATATATTTGTACTAATAGTATAGAATAAAACTTTTTATTTAGACCAATATACTCAAGGACAAAACAGCCTTATGGTATAGATAAATCCCCCAGCATTAAATGCTAGAGGAATGGAAAATAAAAAGTGTCAATTCTAGAGCATTTAATGCTTCTTGGGATATATCTATAAATTTAGAACAGTTCCCAATGTACTATATGTACAACTTAATAATACCATATTTACTAAATTATGTCAACCTATTGAAAAGCCCGGGTATTTGTGCTATAATAATTATGTAAATGCGATGCCATATAAGGGGGAATAATATGTACGATACGAATATGCAGTACATAGGAGAAAAGATAAGAGATTATCGAAAAAAACGAGGTATGAACATTCAAGATTTGGCAGATGCAATTAACAAAAGTAAAGCCACTATTACTAGATACGAAAAGAATGAAATAATAGCGGATATTTATACAATAATGGAAATTTGCAATGTGCTAAATGTCGATATAAACGATTTATGCAGAAGAAATGTAACAGGCTTAGAAAAAGAGAAAAATGGAAATCCGTTTACTACAAATGTACTATACTTATATTATATTAGCAAAAATGGATTGATTGTTTCTACACTCGAAATAGAAGAAAAGGAATATGAAAATTATGTGCTTATGAAAAATGGCTTATATGGAAACAAGTATAAACAAGAATATCTGGGAATTTTAGAAAGTAATTATAATACGGCTTTCTTTTGCCTAACTAATGCTATAAACAATCCGGGCTTAGACAAGTTCCAGATTGAAATAGATTTACATTCATTAGAAGATGAGCAATACTCTGGTATTTTTTTAGGAATTTCGGATAACACACATAAACCAACTGCAAGAAAGTGTATCCTAACATCTAGACTAGAGAAAAGCAAGGAAGAATTAGGAAAGATATTTGAACAATTAAGAATAACAGAAATAGAAGCAAAAGACATGGTAGAAACAAAATATTGGGATATGAAACCTAAGAAAATGACAGAATATGTTGTAACAATATAAAGCAGGAATATCTAAAAAATAACTCTTGAAATTAAAATTTCAAGGGTTATTTTTTTATGAAAATTTTTCAAAAAATCGGAGTTTTTTCAAACAAATGCTCTCTTCCCTGTTTCTTAGCGTATTATGTGAAACATACAGCGCTTTGAAACAGGAATGAAAGGAGAATAAAAATGAACAATGATTTGGAAAAACGACTTACAGCCTATCTCAAAAAGACATTAAGAGGCTACAAACACCGAAAACAAGAGAAAGAGCAAGCAGTGCAAGAAGAATTTAACGAGATTATTGAGCAAAAAGTATCTTTGCAGAAGTATTTAGAGAAAGCAAAAGACGAACTAGAAATTTTAGATATTAGCAGTGATTGCCCCGAAAAAGCATTTACGAACCGTGAGTATTACGAGGCTATGAAAAAGGTAGACAAAAGACAAAAAAAGGCTTTGTATTTACTGGTTGTTGACGAATTAACTGCTGAACAAGTTGGCAAGATATTGGGAACTTCTGCAAGTAATGTAAAGAAACTAAAGGAAAAGGCAATTAAAAATTTTAAGAAGAATTTGAGGGCAAGAAATGGAAAATGAAGAATTGGAAGTTATTATATTAGACGCAAAAGACAACCAAACAGAAGCCATTGAAAGATTACTAGATAAGTATAAGTCAATGATACATACCTATTCATTTGTAAATGGCGAATTGAAAGAAGAATTGAAACACGAATTAGAAGAAGAAACAATAAATGCAATAAAAAGATTTCAGATATAAGGAGATAAAAAATGAATAGAATACCGAGAGTTCAATATCAGAGCCTAATGTCTAGTTTTGAAAAGAAAGGATATATAAACCTAAACCATATACAAATTAACAACAGAGAAAACCTAGCAGAGTTAGGACAAATTTTCAGAGATGTAAGATATGAAACCTTTAGAATTATATATGTAAACAAAAATCGAATAGTTGGACAAGAAGCAGTAACCTCAAAAATTCCTAACAATACAGTTTGCTTTACAGGAACTAGAGATGGTGCAAATAGAGCAAAACAATGCTTTTATAAAATGAAAGATAGAATGAGAAGGCTTAAAGCAGATGGTTATTATATGGTGCATAATCACACAAGCGAAAATGAAAGTCCTTCCTATTCCGACCTAGGAATGACTAAAAAATTCTACGAAAACTTACCGGGTTTTAAGGCTCACCTGATTGTTTCACTAACTGGATATACTTGGCTTGAAATAATAGACGAGCAGATTTTTATAACAAGAAAACAGCATACATATAACAATAACTTTGCAATACAAAAGCAAGCAGAGCGAAAAGGACTTTCAGGACTAAAAATACTAAGCCGAAAAGATTTAGTAAAGTTAATGCAGAATGTTGTAGGCAATCCTAATTACTCTACTGCGGTCTTAACAGATACGCACTTTACACCAAGAATGATACTAGATATACCAAACAAATTTCTAAATATGAGTAATCAACAAATAACAGGTTATCTGCGAAATATGGGAAGAACTTGCGGTGGCGCTCATGCTTTTATTGCCACAACTGATAGTAAAGTAGCATTAAAAAGTTTTGACCTGCTAACAGACGGAGTTTTAAGAGATATTGCTTGGTATCATGAAGAAAATGGAGAGGCAGTATTGAACAAAATACCACTAATAACCAAAGCCCCATATAAAGGACTATATTTTGAAGAAAAAAAGATTGGAAAAAGAGTTTGTGAAAGGAGCGAAAAATATATGCAAGAAATACCAGAAAATGAAATCCACGAAATGATAACAGATTTAGAAGCAACAGGAGAAGAAAATAAGGAAGAATTTTTGAGAATTTTATATAAGGCAGTTGGAAAACTACCAGTAGAAATGAAAATTCCGAATACATTAAAAGCAGAGCAAAAATTAGTACAAGGTCGTATCGAGGTTATGCCCTACAAAGACGCTGTACTTATTTGCAACGAGGAAGGAAAAATTGACAAGTTAGACCCGAATATAGTATTTGATTTTGATTGTATCGCAGGAAACTGCTTTGTAGTTGGCGACGACTATGAAAATAGTGGTTTCAAAAGCCTAACAGATAAGCAAATTGAAGAATTTAGAGAAGACTTAATAAAAAGGTCATACAAAGAAAAAAGCAAAGTAGATATGGAACCTAAGATAGGATTTGAAAGATAAAAGACGGAAGGGAGATCCGCATAGCGGTTCTCCCTTCCAGAATGTAGTCATCAGCCAGTTGTTAGTTACTTACGATATTCAGTTGTTGTGTCGTTTGCCGGCGTGCTTGGATTAAATCAGTAAATCCAGCACATAACACGAGTGCCCGCCGGAGCATAGACATTGTGTACGTTGATTCTGTAAGTGCCAGAAGGCTGTCCGGTAAATGTAAACTTCTGTTCAGCCACCCAGCCGCCTTCGTAGTCACCCAACTCGCAAGTGTAGGTGCCGGTCATGTCGTTCTTCAAATAAAGCATTGTACCGTTCGGGTTGTAGACATAGACGAAAGCGTGGGACTTTTTCGAGGACGACTCGATACCGAGAGTCATCCTAACCGTGCCACTCAAGCCGGTGTTGACATAGATATTGTCCTCTTGAAGGGAACCTTTGCTGTCAAACCAGACATAACCGTAGTCCGTGCCACGGGCGTCGTAGACGACAATCTTGTCGTCTTCATAAACGACCGTGGCGGCGGAAACGTTATCGTCCTCGGCGACGCCGGCGGCGAAAGCCGGGGCAGCCATAGACAGACAGAGCGTAAGAGCCATCAAAAGTGCCAAAAATTTCTTCATGTGTATACCTTACCTTTCTTGTCTAGCGGCTGATGTACTACATGCTATTACTAATGCAAAGGCACACTGCACCTCCGCATATAGTAATTAAAGTGGTTACTAAAAAAACTTTATTAGTATAGTACCGTTTTCGACAAAAGTCAACAAAAACCATACGACATAATTCGACAAAAAAATGACATAGTTTTCAGATTTTTTACAATTTAAGATAAAAAAGATAGACAAAAAAACAAGATAGTGATATTGTTATAGTATAAAAATTAAGAAAGGGGTAAATGGTATGGACAAAAAGAAAATCATTATAGCACTCATAGTTGTTGTTCTACTTATCGTTGCTATTTTTACAGTTATCACAATTCGTAAAGTTAGTGTTTTTAATAACCTATTAGAAAAAGCGAGTGAAACTGACAAAACTACTAATTTCCATATGATAGTTAACCCAACTGGACAAAACAGACAAAAAATGGAGGTCTGGTCAAAAGACGAAACACATTACTTAGTAAAAATGGCGACAGAAGATTGGGAAACAATATTCTATCAAAATGGAGAAGAAAGTTTTAGAGCAACAAATGTAAGAGGTCAAAAGCAGGTAAAGAAAAATGAAATGGGTAGAGCATCATTATTAACTTTTACACAAGAAGTAGACCAAAGTAATGTATGGAAAGAAGCCATGGGAGCAACAGTTCGTTCTATTGAATTTCATAACAAAAATGGTTATGAAATCAAGAGAAAAATGGACGGTGTAGAAAATACGATTATTGTAGAAAAAGCAACCGGGCTAGTACTAAAAAATATATCCTCAGAAATTTCGTATGAAATTGGCACTGTAACAGACGCAGACGTTCAAAAGCCAGACTTAACTGGATATACAGAAATAAATGAACAATAAATCAAAACCACCCGTAAAATGGGTGGTTTTCTGTATACAACAAAAAGCGGAAGGGAGATCCGCATAGCAGTTCTCCCTTCCAAAGAATGTAGTAATCAGCCGTTTGTTACTTACTTACAATATTCAGTTGTTGTGTCGTTTGCCGGTGCGCGTGGATTAAGCGTCGTAAATCCAGCACATAACCCGCGTGCCTGCCACAGCCTTTACGGGTCCCACCTTGACGGTCCATGTACCAGTAGGCTGGCCGCTAACCGTTTTCTTTACCTCGGAGACCCACCGGCCGTCGACATTTCCTAGCTCGCAATACGCAGTGCCGTCGTCAAACATGACAGTCTTCCCATCCGGACGGTTCAGATAGACGCCGGCACTGGACTTCGTGGAAGAAGACTCAATGCCGAATGTAACACCGAACTTCTCACGGATATTGACCTGAATGGTGAAATCGTCGTTCTGAATACCATTGCTGGCTTCAAACCACTTATTCCCATAGGTCATAGCTCTGGGGCTGGCGGCGGTCGCGTCAGAGCGCATATCGTAAACGACGAAATTCTCGTCCTCGTAAACGACCACGCCGGCGGAAACATCAGCGTCCTCGGCGACACCCGTGGCGAAAGCCGGGACGGCCATGGACAGGGAGAGCGTAAGAGCCATCAAAAGTGCCAAAAATTTCTTCATGTTAAACCTTACCTTTCTTGTCCGTTGGTTAATGTACTACATTCTATTACTAATGCAAAGGTGCAGTGCACCTCAACATATAGTAATTAAAGTGGTTACAAAAAAACCTTTATTAGTATAGTACCGTTTTCGACAAAAGTCAATAAAAAACGTATGACATAATTCGACAAAAAACGACATTTTTTTATGCTTTTTACAATTTGAGATAAAAAAGATAGACAAGAAAAAGAAATAGTGATATTGTTATAGTATAATAAATTAAGAAAGGGGAAAAAGAGATGGACAAAAAGAAAATTATCATAGTAGTAGCAGTTGTTGTATTACTTATTGTAGCAGTTTTGGTGGGCTTTATAATTCATAAAGTTAGCATATTGAATGACTTAACAAGCAAAGGACTAAAAACAAGGGCACTTGGCAATTATCACATGAGAGTTGACCAAGAACTAGAAAATGGAACAGACACAGAAGTTTGGGCAAAAGACAATGAACACTTTCTAGTAAAGATGGGAAAAAATTCTAAAGTAACAATGTATAGAAATGGAGAAGAAAAATTAACAGTATATGAACTATATGGACAAAAAAGTGTAAACAAAAATAGTGCAAGTTTAATCGAAATGAATACTTTTACTACTTATATGGCTACTAAGCCAACATTAAATGAAGTGCTAAAAACATCAATTCGTTCTGTTCAGTTTGAAAATAAATATTGCTACGAATTTACTGTAGAAAACACTACGACTGTGTGGGTAGAAAAAGTAACTGCATTGGTAATTAAAGCACAGACTTCGGAAGGTATAGCAAAGTTTACCTATGAGATTGGAACAGTAACAGACGCAGACATTCAAAAGCCAGACTTAAATGGAGCAACAGAAATGAATTAACAATAAACCAAAAGAGTAAGAATTATATTTCAATTCTTACTCTTTTAATCTTCTTCTACATTTTTGAAAATCTTGTCGTCAAAGAAATCTACTAAATCCATATTAAATCCTTCACAAATGTGCAGTATGGTAGCAAGATTTGGAGTTCTAGTTCTACCATACAAAAAACTACTTAAAGTAGAATATGAAATTCCAGAATTTAAGCATAATTTATGTAAGTTTATTTTTCTTTCCTCTAATAAGACTAAAATTCTCTTTTTAACTGCTTCGGATAATAGCATTGGTATTCCCCTATTTCAATGATATTCAAAAAAAGTATAACAAAACCCAGTCAAAAACGTTTGCGTAAAAACGCTATTTTCCCTTGAAAAACGATTTCGATAAGTATACAATGGAAAGGAATATTTAGCGAAAGGGGGGATAGAATGAGGAAATCGGTAGAAAAAAAGTTTGAAAGTATGTTAAACAAATTATATCAAGAAAGAGCAAATGAGATTTGTGAGATTACAGCAAAAGAAAAACAAGAGCGAGCAGAACTGGTAAAAGATTATAATATAAATTATACAATAGTAGTAGACTGTATCAACAGTCTACCCAATACTTTCAAGAATACGAAAGAAACACTAATGGAATTATTTGACACTTATGCACAACGTGAGATGTTACTACACGGATATGAAAATGATAAATACTATAAATGTGGTTTTCATGACGCAGTTAATTTGCTACTAGAATGTATGGACGAAGAAGAAATAAAAAAGAAAAACCTGTGGGAAAAGGTTTTTCTACCTAAAGATTAGTGGAATTAAAAAGGTCAGCAGAAACATCAAAAATTTTGGCAAAAGCAAATAGTTCAAAGTCTTGCACCAACCTATCGCCATTTTCTATTTTTGAGATTTCCTTTCTAGTAAGACCAATACCTAATAATTGGAGCTCTTTTGCTACATCGGCTTGCGAAAGATTAGCCTTAATGCGTAAAGCCCTTAAAACATCGCCAGAAACATTTTTTCTATTGTTATACTTACTTATCTTCATACAACCACCTAAAAAATTATTATAGGAATATTCTATAATTATTTTTTGAAACAATTATCTCTAATAAAGAGACAATGCAAAACTAAAAATAAATTGGAAAATCCAATTTGTTTTTAGTTTTTTTTGACTTTATACCAAATTGTAGTTCTTCTAAGGTTTTCTTGTCTTTTATTATATAGAAGCGAAAAGTGTTCTATACAACACTTAAATAAAGAAAGATAGGAGGGAGAAGATGGATACAGAAACAAAAGAAAGGATATTAAGAGAGGCTATAAAGAACATAGACAATCCGTGGCGTAATCTTACCGTAAAAGATGTAGCACAAGATTTAATGATGGGAGAAAATCTTGCTAATCTGCTGTTCAAAAGAGAAGATTTTCCATCGGTCAATATTGGTAAAACTAAAACAGTAACACTATTAGCATATCTATTATGGAAAATGGAAAAACGAGACTAAAAGTAGAAATTTAATAGGAACCCCTTTTGCAAATTCATAGAGAAGGAGAGTTTCTATGCCCAAAAAAGGAGAAAGTCAAGGAAGTGTATACTACGACAAAACGAAGAAAAAATGGATTGCTCAATATTATGAACAAGATAAAGAAACAGGGAAAAAAATTAGGAGAACAAAAGTATTAAAAACTGAAGATGAAGCAAAAAAAGTTCTGAAAGCGATTATGTATCAGAAAAGTAATCCAATATATATCGCTAAAAACAGAATTCCTTTAGGGGAACTTATGAAAGCGAATATAAAACGAAAATTCGATATGAATAAAGTTTCTAAAGGTCAATATAGAAGAGTTAATGAAACAATAGCACTTATTTATAGAACATCGCAAATTGTAGATAAGAGAATTGACGAACTAACTAGCGAAGAAATACAAACATATTTGAATTCTATGAAACATTACAGTAATTCATACATAAAAAAGATATTTAGTGAAATAAACCAAGCATTTACTTATGCTAGTAATAAAGGATATTTAACAGAAGAAAATCCAATGAAAGAAGTCATAAAACCAAAGAGTTTGAAAAAGGATAAACTGGTAAGGGCTTTAACAATAGAAGAGCAACAGGCTTTTTCAAGATATATAATGAAAACGACACCAGAAACAGAACCATATAAGAATGTCTCTTTAATACAAATGTTTACTGGTATGAGAGTTGGAGAAGCATTAGCCTTACAAATTAGAAATATAGATTTGAAACATAATGTAATCAACATAACAAATTCCTTGACGACTGACGAAGATGGAAATGTAATAATAGGCGATACAACAAAAACATATCCTCGGAGAAAGAAGCATACCTCTTCCTAAAATACTAAAGCCATTTATAGAAGAACAGTTAGAAATAGCGAAGAATAACAAAGATAACCAATTATTTCTAAGCCCAAATGAAAATTATGTTGATGAAAGAAATGTTAATAGACAATTAAAAAAGATATTAAAGGAAAATTTTGAAATAACCGGAATTACAACACATAGTTTAAGACATACTTATGCTACTAGATGTATAGAAGCAGGAATGAGCCCAGTTGTATTACAAAAACTAATGGGACATAGTGATGTGAGTATAACTCTTAATACATATACTTCTGTTTTTAATCGTTTCAAAGAAGAAGAAATAAATAAAGTAGATAAATATTACGAAAAAAATAACTTATCACATGAAAAAGAAAATAATCTTGTAAATGACATGGAAAGATAAGAAAGCCTAGAAAATACTGAAAAATATTCGGAGTGTTCAAAAAACACTCCGAATTGTAAAAAATAAAAAAGCGGAGTGTTAATGAGAGAAAGAATGAAAAATTATCAAAAAATTTCAGAAAGTCCGAGAAAGTCAAAAGTAAAAAAATGCGGATAAATAGCCTCTTTCAAACTTTGCAAAAAAATAAGAGACTTTGAAAAAGTCCCTTAAGTGGTCGAGGCGACAGGAATCGAACCTGCGACCTCATGGTCCCAAACCACGCGCGCTACCAACTGCGCTACGCCTCGATAAAGTACCTATATAATATAGCACAAATTCAAATGCTTTGCAAGTATTTTTCAACTTTTTCTTAAAAATACTTGAATAATCCAATAAAACGAGGTATAATAAAAATACTGTGACGTACCTGTAGTTTAGCTGGATAGAATGGCAGGCTACGAACTTGCAGATCGGGGGTTCGAATCCCTCCAGGTACACCAATAAAGAAGCATACGAACTCTTGAGAAAAGAAGAAAGTATGGTTCTTTATTTTTTGCCTTCATCACCATTTGCAATTTTATGTAAAATATGATAAAATACAGCCAGTTCATTCGTCGGTACAACGAATTCAAGCAATGTACCAAATCAATCACTCGATTGTGTTACAACCGAGTAAAAAAGGAGTGAAACAAATGGCAAGCCATGCCTACTGCCGGTTCATCCTGCAAACGCCAGATGGCTATCTAACTCCCACGGGAGCGAGCAAGGACATTGGCGACGAAAATGTCGTTGTCTTGAACATCTACGGCGTTGGAGGCGCGTTCTCCTCCAGGGAGAAGAACATAAAGCGCTTTTTGGAACATACAACGGCAGCCTATGACCCGGAGCAGTGCAAAGTCCTGTACTACTGCTGCCCTATGGACTACTACTATGAGTGTGAAAAATGTCCGAAAATGGGGAGATGTGAGTTCTGGACGAACCGGAAGGAATGCAAGTTCCAGTAAACTCCAGCAAAAAAAGAACGGTATTCACATACGTGGGTGCCGTTCTTATATGTTTTCTAATTTCGAGGCAATAAAGATAAAATTCTACCAGCAAAATCGCCAAAGTTTTGTGTTTGGATAATAACCTTACCAGGACCAACTAATTTGGTTAGGAAAAGACCTTCCCCCCCTAAGAAAATATTGCCAAGCCCTTTTACGGTTTCAACTTCATAAGAAACGCTCGTTTCAAAACCAACAACATTGCCAGTATCTACTTTTAGCACTTCGCCAGGAGCAAGTACTTTTTCAATCGGGTCCCCATCTACTTCAAGAAAGACCATTCCAGTACCAGTTGCCTTTTGAAGAACAAATCCTTCTCCACCAAGTAAACCAGCAGAAAAACGTTTGGTTAAAGCAATGTTAAGATTAACGGTAGGTTCTGCACAAAGGAAACAGCCCTTTTGAAGCATAAAGCCATTTGGAGAATCCGTCAAATTAAGAGGAATAATATCCCCAGGAACAGTTGTCGCAAAAGCTACTCTAGCATCATCTCGCGTTGCGGTATAAGTATTCATAAAAATAGACTCCCCAGCAAACATTCTACCAAGGCTCTTCATAACACCACCATGAGCATTTGTCTTCATATCAATCCCTTCGGTTTGCCAAGCCATGCCCCCTTTTTGTGAGAAAATAGCCTCATTTTTGTTTAATTGGAACTCAACAGCAGGAACCGTCCCGCCCATAATTTCATATTTCATAAAAAACTCCCTTCTATTGTTAAAATATACGATAACAGTATACCGAAAATGCAAAAGAAAGGAAAGAGAAAAGGACAAAAAAACACAAAAAACGACAAAAGAAGGAGCAGAAACTCCTTCTTTTTCTTTTCTTTATTGAGCAGCTGGTGCGGCTTCTCCTCCAGTTGCAATTATTTTATTGTGCGGGTTATAGATATCACGAGAAATTTCCTTGCGAGAAACTTCCTGTCCGTTTTTGGATAAAATCTTGTAAGTTACACTCTTCACTCCATTTGAACCCTTTTGCAACACCTTCGTTTCACCAGGTGCAAGGCTTCCATCTGTTTTGTAAGTGGTCTTAAATGGAATGGAGCCAATCACAGAAGATTTAATTCTTACGGTATAATCATCATCTTGTTTCATACCAAAAATCTGAACCGTAATGGTACCACCACTTACAGAAGCAACAATACGAACTGGATAAGAACGATTATTCTTAAACTTGAAATCTGGCCCACCCCAAGAAACAGTAGCATCTTGTCCTGCCGGAACATAGCCAGGATTAAAAGAGTGATTATGTCTTTCTACGACTTCTAAATTAGAAAGAAGTACCGAATTATATAGAGTAGAAGAAACTTGGCAGATACCACCACCAACGCCTTCGGTAACTTCTCCATTTGCATAAACGCCAGCTACTTTGAAACCAGCAGCAATTGTACGTTTTCCAACGGTTTGGTTATAGGAGAAAGATTGTCCAGGCATTAAAACAGATCCATTAATCTTCTTTACAGCTAGACGGATATTCGTAGAACGATTGGTATTTTTCGTACTAAATTTGGTAGAAAAAGTAGCCAACTGGTCTGGAAAAGCCTCATTTCCAATTTGATTGGTAGAAACTTTTGGATAAACGACTTTCAAAGGAATGACATATTCCTCTCCAGCCTCTGCATATTGTGCTTTGGCTTCATCTAAAGAAATGGCAAAATCTACCCCATTGGAAGATGGATGAACGGTAAATGGGTCTCTGGTATAATAAGCATCGACCGCATCTTTGTGCACTTCTTGATAAAGTGCACCCATATCTAATTCATCTGGGATAACGGTAGTCGTTGGAAGTGTAATCTTTTTCGTGGTGTTTTCTAAATTACTTAATATGGTAACAATTTCCTCTGTTATAACAGCCTTTTCAATGGCTACACCCTGTTTTCCCTTTTGGATTTTCAACTCGTTTCCATCAATAGAATAAGATGGTTGTACCACATAATCTGGCAAAGATTGTTCAATTTGAGATAACTTCTCTGCCAAAAGATCTGGTGAATACGACAAACCTGGAAGAATGTCATATTGAGAAGCAAGCGCATTCAAAATTTGAAAATTTTGCTCGAAAATATTACCGGTACGACCGACTTGGTAAGCCAAAGTAACGGCCTGTTCGATATCAAAACTTGCATAAAAATCAGCAGGAGATAAAGTGATTTCTTCCTCATTATGAACAAGTGTTAAATCCATACCAAGAAGAGCAGATAAAGAGTCTGTAACTTTTTTCGTTGCTTCTTCTGGCGTTAAATTGGAAACATCAATTCCTTTAATATATACGCCTTTTACAATACGGTCAGACCCAATATTCAAAAGCGCAAAACCAGTCGAAAGAAGTAGCAAAAGAATAGCCAGAATACAAACAGCAGAAATAATCCAAGTTAATTTAATCTTTAATTTTTTTGGCTCTCCTGCATTTTCAATGATGGTTTCTGCTTCTTTTAGTACTTTTTTATCCTCTTTGGTAATCACTGGATCACTCATAATATCCCCCTCAAAATCTGTCGAAAAATAAATTTCTAACAGATATATTAAACTATAAAATGAAATATTTGTAAAGAGGTAAATACAGGAACCAAAAGCACAATTTGGGAAAAACGCCAGTTCCAAAGGCGAAAAAGGTCGAAAGAAAGTATGCGATTTTAGTAGAAATTCCAAACACAATGTGCTATAATCGCTTCAAAGAAAAAAGTACGAAAGGAGAACAAAATGGAAGAAAACAAAACACAAGGAGAAATCCTAAAAGAACAACTATTTCATAAAAAAGAAAACGGATGGGAAACCATCAGCGAAGAAAGAAAAAATGAGATTTATGAATATTGTAATGGATATATGGATTTTATGACAAAATCCAAAACCGAAAGAGAAATTGTAGCAAGTGTAACCAAAATGGCAGAAGAAAGAGGGTTTCAAAACATCAACCATGTAAGTGAACTACATCCAGGAGATAAGGTATATTACAGCAATAAAGGAAAAAGTATGTACCTTGCCATCATTGGAAACAGACCAATCGAGGAAGGGCTTAATGTCATTGGAGCGCATGGAGATTCTCCAAGACTAGACCTAAAACCAAACCCAATCTACGAAGACGGTGGATTTGCCTATTTCAAAACCCATTATTATGGTGGAATTAAGAAATATCAATGGACAACCATTCCACTTGCCATCCATGGCGTAGTTGTAAAAACCGATGGACAAACCATCCCGATTTGCGTGGGAGAAGATAAAAACGACCCAATCTTTACCATTACAGACCTATTGCCACATTTAGCACAAGAACAAATGGGGAAAAAAGCAACCGAAGTCATTAACGGAGAAAACTTAAACTTACTCATTGGCAGTATTCCATTTAATGATGAAAAAATAAGTGAAAAAGTAAAACTAAATATTTTAGATATCTTACACCAAAAATATGGCATTACAGAAAAAGATTTCCTAAGTGCAGAAATCGAACTTGTACCAGCATTTGAAGCAAGAAGCCTTGGCTTTGACAGCAGTATGATTGCAGCTTATGGACAGGACGATAAAGTTTGTGTTTATACTGCAGCAACAGCTCTATTCCAAATTGAAAATCCAGAAAAGACAGCCATTTGCATCATCTCCGACAAAGAAGAAATTGGAAGTGTTGGAAATACAGGAATGGAATCCCATGTGTTTGACACCTTTGTTTCAGAATTATTAAATAAAGCTGGTGTTAATCGACCAAACCTATTAGAAAAAGTATTTTGCAATTCCAAAATGTTATCTGCTGATGTAGATGCAGGTTTTGACCCAATTTATGCACAAGTATCCGAAAAGAACAATGCTTCTTTTATTGGAAAAGGAATTGGCATGAACAAATATACAGGAGCAAGAGGAAAATCCGGAGCATCGGATGCCAATGCAGAGTTTGTAGCACAAGTACGATCAATCCTAGAAACCAACGATATTGTATACCAAGTTGCAGAATTAGGAAAAGTAGATGTTGGTGGAGGCGGAACCATAGCCTATATCTTAGCAAATAAGGGAATGGACGTAATTGATTGTGGAGTGCCAGTATTATCCATGCACTCTCCTTATGAAGTAACCAGCAAATTTGATGTATATGAAGCCTATCGAGCTTATCATGCATTTTATCAAAATTAAAAAAGAAGGGACCAGACATTGTCTGGTCTCTTTTGCGGAGATAGGGTCACGGGGTTAACGACTGCTTGCGAAAATAGGTACCGCACGCGGTGTGTAGCGGTCGGAATGAGTTTCCAACGGACGCTTTACGACCGGAGCGTGGGCACTTGTCGGAATGAACCGACTCTCGGCACAGAAGATTCTCTCTTCACATACCGTACAATTCCGAGTGCAGTGTTTGCTTGCGATGATGTTTTTCTCCACGATGTATTCCTCCTTTTATTGGAATCTCTTTATTATACCATATATTGGATAAAAATGCAAGTTTTTGGAAAATGTCGAAAAAGGTCAAAAAAAGACCACCGTCCGAAGTGGTCTTTTACGTTATTGTGCAATAATGGTTTTGTTAATACGGTCTAAAGCACTTTGGTAAACATCAAGCAAAGTTTTACTCGTAGAACCGTTAGCAACTGCTTTTTTCAAATCAATCAGCTCATAAGTATTATTTCCTTTATAGCAATAGATTGGCGTGAAACTTACGCTATCAATCGACATTTTATCTGTTTCGCCAGATTTTGTTACTTGAATATCTAAGATAACAGAGTCTTTTGTTCCAGTATCTTTTTGATTGGAGAAAAAGTTACCAAGTGAATAAATCACGAAACCATCTTTGGTAGAACCGTCTTCTTTTGTAACCGTACGTTTCTCCATCTTTTGCAAAACGTGAGGATGGCTTCCCAAGATAATATCCACATCATTCGCAAATAGAAAATCTGCTAACTCTTTTTGCTCTGCATTTGGTGAAGTCTGGTATTCAATTCCCCAGTGCATACTGACACAAATTAAATCTATATTTTTTTCTTTTGCTGCTTGAATTTGGGATAAAATGAGGTCTTTATCAATTAAATTTACACTATAAGATTTATCCGAAGGAATGGCAATTCCATTGGTTCCATAGGTAAAGGAAAGAAATGCAATTTGAACTCCTTTCACATCTTTTACTAAAATTTCTTTTTGCGCTTCTGCTGATGCATAGGTTCCAGTATGGGAAATTCCAATTTCGTCTAAGGTTTTAAGTGTGTTTACAATACCAGAATAACCCTTATCCATACAGTGATTATTTGCAGTGGATACAACATCAATTCCCATACCCTTTACGGCATCGCCTAATTGAGAAGGCGAATTGAAAGTAGGGTAACCGCTGTAACCACGAGCACTACCAGCAAAAGTTGTTTCCAAATTTCCAATCGCGATATCTGCTGCGGAGGTATGTGGGGTAATTTGACGGAAGAAAGGAGTAAAATCATAGGTCTTTTCAGAAGCAACATAGGCTGCTTGGTAATTTGGACCATGACACATAATATCTCCAATCGCAGCAATATGGATAGTAGTATCTGGCTTTTTCTCTGGTTCCACAGGAGAAGAAGCAAATTTGGAAGAACTTCCACCGGCTGTATCCTTTTTGGCCGTTATTTTTGAAAATAGGAAAATAAATAGGCAGATAATAAGCAGGAATAAGAAAATCCTGCGATAATTCAATTTACGTTTACGTTTTTTAGAACGTCTTTGATAATTTTTGGTGTTCATAAAAACCTCCCTACAAAAAAATACCATAAAGTAATCGAAAAAGCAATTTTGAATGGAGATTTTATAAAAAATAAGAAAGCAAGAGGTGGCAAAGAATTTCAATTTTGCTACTTCTTGCTTTTGATAGAAATTTTTTTATCCTGTAATTGCCAACTGTAATATTCTTCCCAAGCCTGAACAGTAAAACTAATATTAAGGATTTTCCATCGCCTCTAATTTCTCCATAGATTTAACAACTATTTTTCCTTTTTTTAATTGCTGAATGGATTTCTCGATTGCTTTTTGATTTGTTTCAGAATAAAAAGGGTCAATCGAAACATCAAATGGGATCCTTTTTTCGCGAATTACTTTTTTGCAAATATATTAAAAGCAGTAGATAGTGTAAGTCCTAATTCATTACAAATCTCTTCTAATTGTTTTTTTGTTGTTTCATCAATTCTAAAATTAACTAATGTTTGTGCCATAAATATCACCTCTTTCATTAAATTTTAACGCATATATAAATGAAACAGATTATGTAAAATTTAGAAATAGAATATTTTAGATGGCAGAGGTTTCAAAAAAAGAAATAAAATGATAGAATGAATTTAAGAACGAAAGAAAGAGGGGATAAGAAATGAAAAATCAAAAGACAATATTTCTAATCATTGGGATTGTTCTAGCCGTTATCGTAGGAATTTGTGCTATTTCTGCAGGAAAATTTGTAACAGGCAATAGTGACACAGGAAGAGCAAAAGAAGCAACCGAAAAATTAAGTGAAAGATATCATAAAAATATTGCTATTCTAGAAATCTATCCGAAAAAAATAGGGCAAGCCTATTATGAAGTGGCTGCGTATGCAGAAGACGAGCCAGATATTGTATTTTCAGCAGCAATTGATACAAAGGATGAAAATTTTTCAGATGATTATGTAGAACGTTATATTTGTGCGCAAATTTCAAAGAAAATACAAGAAAACATCGGCATGCAAAACAATATCTATATTCTTACTGAAGCTGTTGGACCACAACCAATCACACATGACCTTAATCAAACCATACAAGAGTATGCAAAACTAGACCCACTGAATAAATTTAGAGTTAGTATCTTTACTGCCTCGGAAACCAGTAAAAACTGGAGTGCTAGTACGTTATTCTACGGTTTAGGTATCCATATTTCAGGGGAAGTGTTTACGGTAAATCAAAAGCAGTTGCAAGCCGTAAAAGCACATTTATCGAAAAATCCAAATACAAATGACTTTGAATACCAACAAATGGCGAAGGATTTTCCTTCTATTACAATTTAGACGAAAAGTCAATTGGAAAAAAGTGGGGAAAAATGAAAAATACTGTAAGGTTAAGTCTTGGAAAACCTTACAGTATTTTGTTTGTGGTGAGCCAGGAGGGATTCGAACCCCCGACCCCAGGCTTAGAAGGCCTGTGCTCTATCCAACTGAGCTACTGACCCATAACAAATAATATAGTAACACTTTTTACCAAAAAAGTCAATAAAAAAATCATAAATCCTATGAAAAATGCAAGAAAATAGGATTTATGACTTCTCTAATTTGGTAAGTTGATTTTTGAATTTTTCTTTTTCTGACGGAAAAGAGTAATCTTGTTACCAACTGCTTGCACAAAAATACTATTCGTTCTTTCGGAAATCTTGTTTCCTAAATCTTTTACATTTTCTGGTGCTGTTTCTAAAATCGTAATTTTAATCAACTCACGAGCCTCAAGCGCATCGTCTAATTGCTGAATTAAAACATCGGTTAAGCCATTCTTTCCAATTTGAAAAATAGGGTCTATCGTGTTAGCAAGTCCACGTAAATATGCTCTTTGTTTACTAGTCATAATAAAAATCCTTTCTTTTTTCAATAGAAATATTGTACCAAAAAAAGAGCAAAAAAGCAATCTCTTCTGCAAAATTGTGAATTCTATGTGAAAAAACAAAAATATTCTTGCAAGCCCATTTAGAAAATGATAAAATGAAGCGGAAAACTTACGGAAAGAATAGATAGGAGGAGAAAGTTTTGATCGAAGTAAAAAATATCACGAAAAAGTATGGAAATTTCGAAGCCGTGCAAGATTTGAACTTTACAGTAAATGATGGAGAAATCCTAGGATTTTTAGGGCCAAACGGAGCCGGAAAATCCACCACGATGAATATGATAACAGGCTACATTGAACCGACTGAAGGAAGCATTATCGTGGAAGGTTATGATATCTCAAAAAAACCAAAACAAGCGAAAAAACAAATTGGATATATGCCAGAAAACGTACCACTTTATCCAGAATTAACAGTACGCGAATTTATTCAATATATGGCAGACCTAAAAGGGGTCAAAAGAGCAGATAAGAAAGCAGAAATTCAAAGAGTTATGGAAGCAACAGGATTAGTCGATGTACAGAAAAAACTTATTCGCAATTTGTCAAGAGGATACAAACAAAGAGTTAGTATGGCAGGTGCATTAGTAGGTAATCCAAAGGTACTAATCTTGGACGAACCAACGGTAGGACTAGACCCAAAACAAGTAGCAGAAATTCGTAACCTCATTCGCGAACTTGGAAAAACACATACCATTTTGCTCAGTTCCCATATTTTATCCGAAGTTAGCCAAGTAAGTAAACGAGTTCTCATTATCAATAAAGGAAAAATTGTTGCAATCGATACACCAGAAAATCTAGAAAACAAAGCAAAAGTAGACAATGTCCTACTCCTTACAGTAGAAGATAAAAACAATCACATGAAAGACTTAAAGAAGGAAATTCCAGAAATTAAACAAATTGAATTAAAGAAAGAAAATACAGACGGAACCAAACAATATACCATCTCATCAGACGAAAAAGTAGATATCCGTAAGAAACTATTCGAGGTTTTACCAAAGAAAGACATTACTATTTTTGAATTGAAAAAAGCAGAAGCAACGCTAGAAGATGCGTTCTTAGGCTTAATCAACAAAGAAAGAAAAACCGAACCAGAAGCAAAAACAGAAAAAACAAAAAAAGAAAAAAAGGCAAAGGAAACAAAAACCGAGAAAAAAGATAAGAAGAAAAAGGAGGAAAAATAAATATGTGGGCCATTATTAAAAAAGAAGTAAAAAGTTACTTTTTATCTCCAATTGGATATATATTTGTTGGGCTATTCTTAGCAGTATACAGTATTTTCTTCTACTTGGATGTATATGTTTATGGAACAACCAATTTTGGAAATATGTTCTATTCGCTAACCACCATAGTTACATTTCTAGTACCAGTGCTAACCATGAGATTGTTTGCAGAAGAAAAGAAAAATGGAACTGAGCAACTGATTTTAACATCGCCAAGAAGTGTAACAGCCATCACACTTGGAAAATTCTTCGCAGCACTTATTGTTGTTCTCATTTCAGAACTATTAACCTTTATTTATTTTGGAATTTTAATGTATTTTGGTTCCCCAAACCTTGTAACAGCACTTGTTACCCTATTAGGCTTTACTCTACTTTGCAGTAGTTATATTGCTTTTGGAATGTTTGCCTCCAGTTTAACCGAAAACCAAATTATTGCAGAAATTCTAACAACTGTTGTATTACTTGTTTTATGGTTTATTCCGAACTTTATTCCAAGTATGCAAACATTTTCTTTAGTAAACGCATTTACCAGCTCATTCCCAGCAGGAACCATCTCACTTGCTAGTCTTGTGTTACTAGGATCCTTCACCGTTATTTTCATCCTATTAACCATGATGGTCTTACAAAGAAAAAAGAATCTGAAATAGGAGGAGAAAAACGTGAAAAAAATAATTGAAATAATTAAGAAAAAATGGCTTAGAGACACCGTTTTAACTACTTTATTAGTTGCTATTATTGTACTCGCCTTTATTGCCTTAAACCTATGGGTTTCTACGATTGAAATTAGCAACTGGGATTTTACCAAAGAACAAATTTATACCCTTTCTAATGAATCCAAAGACCTAATGAAAGGACTTGAAAAAGAGGTACATATCTATTTTGTCAACTATACGGATAGTGATTTAATGATGAACCTTGCAAGACAATATCACGAAACCAACGAGAAAATTACCGTAGAAGCAGTCCTTTCCAATGAAAGAGCGGACATTGCCAAATTGTATGGAATTGAAGAAGGAAACCAAGTTATTATTGTAAAAGCAGGCGAAAGAGATAAAATCCTAACCTACAATGACTTATTCACCTATGATACAACGACATGGAATACGATTGACATTTCCGAGCAAAAAATAACCAATGCCATCTTAGATGTAACGAGCGAAGAAAAGCCAGTTATCTATTTCTTAACAGGACATAATGAATATTCCATTCAACAGCAAATGATGACCATTTCAGCATATATTCAAAATGAGGTTATGGAAATTCAAGAACTAAATTTGATGGCAACCGATATCCCAGAAACTTGCCAAACCATTATTGTAGCGACACCAACGCTAGATTTTTATGATACAGAAGTAGAAAAACTAACCAACTATATTAACCGTGGTGGAAACATCATTTGGATGCAAGACCCAACGATTAACGAATTAGACCTACCAAATACCAGAAAAATTCTAAACCTCTACGGAGTAGAATTCCATCCAGGAATGGTAATCGAACAAGATGCTAACCGTATGATTATGGAAAATCCACAACTAATCTTACCAAACATCTCATATAATCCAATCACCCAAGATATTTCAAATTCTGGATTTGTCCTATTTGCATCTGCCGGAAAATTAACAACAGCAGCCAGTGAAAAACTAGAAGAATTAAATGTAACGGTTGATGAATTTTTAACCACATCTGCAGAAGCCTTTTACCGTACAGATTTTACGATTACTACAGAAAGAGCACAAGCTTCTGACCAAGTGGGAACACAAACTGTAGGAGCAATTTTTACGAAAACACTCTCGACAGAGGAAGAAGCAAACGAAAATCCAGACAATGTAAAAACATCAAAATTGATTGCATTTTCCAATAATATATTTGCAACAGATGCACAAATTAATGCAGGTTCACAATACATTACAATTGCAACGCTATATAATAACAAAGACCTACTACTAAATTCAATTGCGTATTCAGAAGAAAAAGAAGATCAAATTCGTATCCGCAAAAACTATGAAACCGTTAACTACACACCAACTCAATTCCAAAACAATGTAGTTCTTGCGATTATCTTCTTAATTCCACTTGCGATTGTAGTCGCAGGATTTGTCATTTGGCAAGTTCGTAGAAGAAAGAAATAATATTATGATGGCCTTCCTCATAGACTAGTTCTATGAGGAGGTTTTT
Source organism: uncultured Clostridium sp. (assembly GCA_947648765.1). GTDB lineage: Bacteria > Bacillota > Clostridia > TANB77 > CAG-508 > CALYAK01. Next base: position 7,198 of record CANSOY010000005.1, on the reverse strand, counting down.
TATGTTTCAAACCATTTGGGTTATCATCGGAAGCCTAATCGGGGCAGGCTTTGCCTCTGGAAAAGAAATTGCATACTTTTTTTATCAATATGGCACGATAGGTGTTTTGGGAATTCTAATATCCGCCCTTTTATTTGGCTATTTAATTTGGAAAACCTTTCGCATACTAGACCATAAGCAGGTTCAAAATTATCGAGAATTTTTAGAAGAAATCATCGGGAAGCCAAAAGGCATGAAAGTGGTTCATACCATGATTAACCTATTTATCCTACTCGAATTCTATATCATGGTAGCTGGATTTGGTGCGTATCTCAAGCAAGAATTTGATGTACCACTCTTGATAGGAGCAATTATCCTAAGCGGATGTACCTACTTTACTTGCAAAAAATCTATGCAAGGAATTGAAAAAGCAAATTCGCTAGCTATTCCTATTTTAATCTGTTTCATTATCCACATGGGAATACAAAATGTGGATAACCATATCCCAGAAACGTTAAATCTCGGAATGAATTTTGACAAAAACGTATGCTGGGGAATTGGAAATGCCATCCTATATGCCAGTTACAATGGAATCCTGCTGGTACCCGTGTTGATTGGACTAAAAAATGAAAAACACCGAAAAGGAAATGCAAAAATAGCAAGCATAACCGCTATTTTAATTGCCATCCTAGCCCTATGTGTATTTCATATCCTAATGCAGGGGAGCCAGGCAGATTATGTAAGCGATATCCCGGTCGTACAAATTGCACGAAAATATGGTATATATTATCCATTTTTGTATGGCATTATGATAGCCATTTCCATCTATACCTCTGCTATCGCCATTTGTTTTGGACTATTAGAAAACGCGGCAAAAAAGACGGAAAAAAGCAAACTTTTTCTACTAAAATGCGTGTGTATCAGTTCGATATTTGTTTCTTTCATTGGATTTTCGAATCTAGTCGAAAGGTTATACCCATTACTTGGAATTTTTGGGAGCCTACAAATTGTCTTCCTAATCCGATATAAATGTAAGGAAAGTATTGAAAAAAAAGTAAAAATAGTATAAATTATACATAACTAGGAAAGCGAGAGAACAAAAGAAGGTGAGAGAATGAAAGAAAAGAAACAAAAACCAGAAAAAAAAGAAGTAAAACTAAAAAAAGAAAAAAAGAAAAAAGAGAAACAACCACAAAAAATAGAGATTGAGTTTATTGGACAAGAAGAATTTGAACGAGAAAGAGAAGCGGAAAAAGCACGGAAAAAAGAATGGGAAACGAGCCAAAGAAAAGGTAAAAAAAGTAGAATTTAAGCCAAAGCAAACCAAAAAGGAAAACTCAGAAGAGCCACTTCATGATATGCTCGAATTTACGATTACAGGACTACCAGAGGAACCAGAAAAAAAGAAGACAAAGGGAAAAAAGCCAGAAAAAGAACCAGAAAGTTTCAAAGAAAAAATAGCAAAACTAGGGAAAAACATTAAAAACCATAAAAAATGGCTTGTGATAGCGGGAATCATTCTAATCCTTAGTTTTCTGGTGGCTTCTTTATATTTCACTTATGAACCATTCCAGAATATTATGGACGAATACATTTTCCGCAAGAATAAGCAATCTGAAGACCTAGTATCCATTCCATTAGATGCTGGCAAAAATCCAAAAGTAATTGCTTATGATAATTCGATCAGCGTTTTAGCAGAAAACAAACTATCCATCTATAATTCCGTTGGAAATTTAACGGGAGAAGCAAACATTAAGGTAAACGACCCAATCTATTGTGCCAATGGAAAATACCTAGCCATTGGAGAAAAGAGTAGTTCACAACTGTATCTACTAGAGCGTAGCAATGTCATATGGGACAACGATATTGAAGGAGATATTGCTCGTATCACAGTCAATAAAAACGGCTATACAGCGATTGTCATTACAGGAACTTCGTATAAATCCATTGTCGCTGTGTTTGACGATAAAGGAAAAGAACTCTTTAAGATTTACCTTGCAACCACATCGGTAGCAGATATTGCCCTATCCGATGATAATAAATATTTGGGAATTGCAGAAATCGACACAACTGGAACCCAGATACAATCCTTAATCAAATTAGTCGAACTATCCAAGGCACAAAACAACCCAAAAGATTCCATTGTCTATACCCATAAAGCAAATGCAGGAGATTTATTGATTGATATTTCATTCCAATCTCGAGGAAGACTCATTTGCTTGTATGATACATCTATTCATATTACTACCGTAAATGGAGATGAAGAATTGCTAAAATTAGAAGATGACCAGGGAAAAGCAAACTTTGCAGAAGTAGGGCTAAACAATTCTGTTTATCGTGTATTAGAAAAATCCTCTGGTCTATTCAAAGCAAACACCATTTTAGAGATTGTAAACACCAATAGCAAAAAGAAAAACATTCATACTGTTGCCGGAATTGCGAAAAGTACAAGCGCTTATGGTAATATGATTATTCTCAATATGGGTACAGAAGTAGAATTCCTAAATGACTCTGGTTGGATTGTCAAAAGATATTCTGGCTCCCGCGCCATCAAAGATATTGTCATAAATGGCAGTATTGCCGGAATTGTCTATCGAGACCAAGTCGAAATTATCAATTTATAAGGAGGTAAAAAATGACCCTAATCGTTGATTTAATCATTGTTGGAATTATTGCATTATGTGCAATCTTAGGCTATTTTAGAGGACTAACAAAATCGCTTCTAAAAATCGTATCCTTTGTCCTTGCACTTGTGATTGCATTTGTCCTATTCAAACCAATTTCATTACTCATTATCAACCATACCCAAATTGACGACAACATCCAAAAAGCCATTGAAGAAAAAATGGTAGGATTTGTTGACCAAACAAGTGGAAATGTAGAAGAAGCAATGAGAGAAAACTCGAGCATGCCAGAGGTAATGACCAAATACATCCAAGAAGCCGTAGCAGAAAATAAAGGAAATACCGAAGAGGCGGCAAAACAAGCAGCTAAAAGTGTAGCAGATATTATTATCAATGCAGGAACATGGATTCTGGTATTTATCCTAGCACGTGTTATCTTAATCTTTGCAAAATCCATCCTAGAACTTATTGTGAAACTACCAGTTATCAAGCAAATGGACAAAATCGGAGGCGTTTTCTATGGAATATTAGAAGGACTCGTAATCATTTATGTTGCATTTGCGATTCTTTCCTTCGTATCACCGATGTTTGACTCTGCAGAAGTATTGTCAGCTGTAAACAAAGCAGCTATCGGAGGACAAATTTACAACAATAACATCATTCTAAAACTAATTTTCTAAAAATGAAATTCTTAAATTTTTCTGAAAAAGTAATAGTGAACCTTGCTATTGCTTTTTCTTTTTGGTATACTTTTACTAGAAAATGGAATATAGGAGTGACTGGATTTGAAAGAAGAGAAAAATGCACCGAAAAAGACAGCCAAGAAAACCAGCAAAAAACCAACTAAAAAAGGTGCGAAAGTAGATATAGAAGAAGTTAACTTAGAAGAAATGATGAAAAAGAAAAAAACAACGAAAGGCAAACTAGCAGGTAAACAGACAAAGGGAAAGAAAGAAGAGACCACGACAAAAAAGAAAAGAAAAATGCGCATGAGAACCAAAGTAATCCTTGCCTTGCTATTGCTCCTTTTAATTGCAGGAAGTGTCTTAGGATATACCATTTGGAAAAATGGGGGAGGCATCAAAGGTGCTGTTGTAACAGCAGTAGGAGGAAAAGACGAGCAAAAACTAAAAGATTTGCCACCGCTACAATTCTTACTCCTTGGCAAAAGCGATTTTATGACCGATACCATTATGGTATGTTCGTATGATCCTAAAACACAACAAGCCTCTATGTTATCCGTACCAAGAGATACCTTCATTGGGAAAGATAAAGAAAAAGCAAGAGCATCAGATAAAATCAACTCACGCTATCAATTAGGAGTAGATAAGACCTTGCTTGCGATTAACCGTGTAACGGGAATGGAAATACCATATTATCTAGTAGTTGATACAGATGCACTTGTAAAATTAGTCGATGCAATGGGCGGAGTAGAATTTGACGTACCAATCGATATGGATTATGATGATGAATCACAAGACCTATACATCCACCTAAAAGCAGGAAAACAAAAACTAAATGGAGATCAAGCAGAACAAGTATTGCGTTTTCGCCATAACAATAATGGGACAACTTATCCACAAGAATATGGAGAGCAAGACTTAGGAAGAATGAGAACCCAAAGAGAATTTTTACAAACTGCATTCAAACAATTCTTCACGTTATCCAATTTATTTAACATCAACAAATTTATCGATATTGCAGAAAGTAGTATCGAAACCAATTTAGACTTTAAGACATTAAAAGACTATGTACCATATGCAGTAGATTTCAACACAGAAGATTTGGTAACCGATATGTTACCAGGAACGCCATATTTATGAAATAATGTGTGGTTTTATATTTTTAATAAAAAAAAAGCGACTGAAGTTGTAACCACTCTATTTGGAGAAGAAGCCATCAAAACACCAATTCAAGATGGAGCCGCAAAAACATCAACACCAAAAAAGAATAACACAACGACAAACAAAGTAACATCAAAACCAAAAAATGAGACTACAACAACCACACAAAATCCTGTAACCAGTACAGTAGAAGAACCAACAACTACAACACCAAAACCAGAAAACAAGCCTTCTACTGGTACGAATAAGCCAACTAATCAAACCACAAATAAAACAAATACAACCACATCAACCAATACAACAGTAAAACCAACGAATCAAACGAAACAATAAAAGAAATAAAAAATGGAGCACAAGTTAAAATTGTACTCCATTTTTTACTTTTCGTAAACATGTAATTGCATATAACGATAATTCCCGCCAGCATAATGGCGACCTTTACTCTTTTTCTTCTTTTTCGAGGGATTATCTCGTTTCTTCTTTCGATGCATTTCACCAAAAGTAGTAAGCATCATCAGGATAAAAATAGCCAGTAAAATATATAATAGGATTTTAATATAATCAATACGATAAACATCATGAGAGGCAATCAATTCAGTCTCGTAGGTTGTATCATCTACCGAATAAATAATACTACCAACCACTTCACCTTCTGAAAAAGGAGCTTGCAAATTCTCGCGAAGAACAATTTCGGAAGAAACATTAACTTCGCCAGAAGCATCTTTTTCTAAAATCGCATGAATGGAATCTTTGGCATATACCTCTAAATCTTTCGTACTTTGTGTAGCGCCAGGCACTTGAATACTAGAAACAACAGTATTACCAGAAACAAGCTCTGTCGCTTGATAATTTTCAAAAGCATATTCAAAAAGACTTTTACAATCTAATTCACGGCTTTGTTCTGAATTTTCATTCTTACTAGCCCCCATAATAGAAACAATAAACTCACGGTCATCTTGCTTAGCACTTACCACAATGCAACTTCCAGCAGGATTGGTGTAACCGGTCTTACCGCCAGTACAATAGGAATAGGAATATTTTCCGGAACGAAGGAGTTCATTTGTTGTACGGAAAATACGGTCCTCTTTATCATACTTGTTGGTAGTCGGCAGAGTATACTGCGTTTTTTGTACAATGCTACGGAAGGTAGTATTCTGCATGGCATAACGACCAATTAAAGCCATATCATAAGTGGTTGTTGTATGGTTTTCCGCATGAATACCATTTGGATTTACAAAATGTGTATTCGTACAGCCAAGTTCAAGAGCTCTTGTGTTCATCATCTCTGCAAAATCTTCAACAGAACCAGCAATGTGTTCAGCCAAAACAACAGCTGCATCATTCGCAGACGGAATGAGTAAAGCATGAAGTAATTGGCTAACGGTTAGTTCCTCTCCTTCTTGCAAATTGGCACTTGCATAACCAGATGGAATGGAGTGAACAGCATTATGACTAACGGTTGCCACATCAGACAATTTGCAATTTTCTAGGGCAAGAATAGCTGTCATAATTTTAGTGGTGCTGGCTGGATAAATCTCCTCACTTGCGTGGTATTCGTAAAGCACTTTACCAGAAGAAGCTTCCATCAAAAGAATATGTGGTGAGTAGAGGGCAAAGCCAAGTTCATTATGTGGCAAGTCTACTTTTGGCAAAACGCTAGTACCTGCATAAGCAGGACGAGTGGCGGTAAATATAATTAGAACCGTAAGAAATACGGTAGATAAATAACGGAAAAATTTAGACATGAAATAGCTCCCTTAGTTTTGTATCAATTTATTTCATAGACATAATTGTAAAATAAAATGGACAAGATTGCAAGAGGCGAGCAAAAAAGAAAGGAATAAAAATATGGATGTAAATCAAGTATTAGAAAACAAAAAATTAGTAATCATTATCTTAGCAGTGCTAGGAATAACAGGACTTTTCTGTTATTTCTTCCTTTGGAAAGATGACGAGGTAGAAGTAGTAGAACCAGAATTGGGAATTGTGAATGAAACAAATGTGGTAAAGCAGGAGAAGATTGATATGGATAAATTGGTGGTAGTACATGTATCTGGAGCAGTACAAAATCCGGGAATTGTAAGATTGACAGAAGGAGAGAGAATTGCAGATGCGATTGAGAAAGCAGGAGGTGCTACGGAAGAAGCAGATTTAGACAAGCTGAACTTGGCATATGTACTAGAAGATGGGGTGAAATTGTGTATTCCACGAAAAGGAGAAAAAGAAGAAGGAGAATATGTGAGCGAGGACAGCGGAGAAGTTGTGGAAGAAGGAGCAATATCAGAAGTGAAAAAAGAGGAAGCTAGTACAAAAAAAGCTAGCGTGGTAAATATCAACAAGGCAGATCAAGGGGAGTTGACTACACTACCAGGAATAGGAGAAGCAACGGCACAGAAGATTATAGATTACCGAAAAGAACATGGGAACTTTAAGGCGATTGAGGATATTAAAAACGTAAGTGGGATTGGCGATAGTAAGTTTAATCAGATCAAGAATTTGATTAAAGTGAAATAAAATGGAATAAAACGAGAAAAAATGCATATATTGAAATTGTGGGGAATTGGAGAGAGAAGCGGAAAAGAGAGCAATTTTTTTCAATTTCTTGCAATTATTGCGACAAATGGGTTGACAAAGCCTAGAGAAGGGCGTATACTAGGAAAGTAGAAAAAATATATCGCGGGGTGGAGCAGTTGGCAGCTCGTCGGGCTCATAACCCGAAGGTCGTAAGTTCGAGTCTTACCCCCGCAACCA